>PMHK01000176.1:37179-39704 GCA_003156635.1 Acidobacteriota bacterium
GCCTTCTCTAACTTGAGTCCGCCGCGGCTCACGTAGCGCAGATCTTCGCCCAGCAGGCGCAATACCGACGACGCGCCGGAGTCAACCAGTGCTCCCGCCTTCTCCACCTTCTGTTCGTTTACGAGAACTTTTCCCGCGAGGATCAGCGCTTGTGCGCGCTCCCGCGATGGCGTCAATCCGCGGTCCACGAGTAGCTTGTCGAGACGGGTCTTCACTGAGATCAGAACTTCGCGGAGAATCAATACAGCAAGCACCCGATGCTGTGCAGATTGTTGAAATCGATTGGTTTACAGAAGGTTACAGGAGTAAGCTCCCGATTTTCCACAAACTTTTCCTCAGCGGTGTTGAAAACTCGACCCCGCCGCGCCGCTGATTTTTCCGACAACTGAGAACCGGGAACTCAGAGCGCCCGGCTACTCGATCCCGTCAGCCCGCGACCTCTTCCAGAAGTTTCTCGTCGATATCGAAGTTCGCATGCACGTTCTGCACGTCGTCGTTATCTTCGAGCGCTTCGAGCAGGCGAATCATCTGCACTGCTTGCTGACCTTCCAGCTTGATGTAGGTATCCGGAACCATACTCACGCTCGACGAAGCCGGCGTAATGCCCGCCTTCTTCACGGCCTCGAGAACCGCTTCGTAGGCGGAGGTCTCAGTCAGGATTTCCCAATTCTCGCCTTCATCCTTCAAATCTTCGCCGCCCGCTTCGAGGATGATGTTCATCAGGTCATCTTCCTTCGCCGCGGATTTAGGAATGACAATGTCGCCCTTCTTGTGAAACATATACGCAACCGAACCCGCCGCCGCCATGTTGCCATTGTTTTTTCCGAACACATGCCGGATCTCGCTCACCGTGCGATTGCGGTTGTCGGTCGAAATTTCCGCCAGCAAAGCGACCCCGCCGGGGCCGTAGCCCTCGAGCACGAATTCTTCGTAAGTCAAGCCCGGCAGTTCGCCGGTGCCTCGCTGGATGGCGCGCTTGATGTTGTCGGCAGGCATGTTCTCCGACTTCGCCGCCAGGATGGCCGTTCGCAGCCGCGGATTCATGTCCGGATCGCCGCCGTTCTTCGCTGCCATCGCGATTTCCTTGATCAGACGTGTAAAAATCTTACCGCGCTTGGCGTCAAGCGCGCCCTTTTTGTGCTTGATGGTTGCCCATTTCGAATGGCCGGACATAGCTATACCTCGTGTCTTGAGACCAAAAATTGCATGAATCTCGAAATTATGGATCCGCCCGCGGAGGAAATCACTGGATCAGCCTCGACGTACAAACGTTCAGGCGAAGAGCGATTATAGCATGGGGCGGCAGCCGGTTTGGGCTTCTCCCGTGGAGGTTGGTTGCCGTCAACCAAAGAGCTCACCGTGCGAACCGAGGCGGACGAGCTGCAGAACTGCAGCATCCGGCTTGCGGTATATCAATAGCAAATCGGGCTTAAGATGGCACTCCCGGTGGTCGTGCCACTCTCCCGCCAGCGGATGGTCACGATTTCTTTCGGGTAGCGGCTTGTCCTCCGCCAGCAGAGAAACGGCGGAGCTAAGAGCCGCATCCAGGTCGCGCCGATGCTGGCCTCTCTTTTCGCGCTTAAACTCGCGACGGAAGACGTTGGTGCGCTCAATCCTCCGCATTCAAGTCGGCCATTAAATGGGAGACATTGCGGAACGATGGCAGTCCGCCCTTCCGCGCCTCCTGCATTGCCGCGACCGTTGTGGCATCGGGAGCCTTCACTTCGAAAGGCAGCGATTTCTCTGCCGCCACCCGAGTGAGCAGGACGCGAACTGCGTCGGAAACGGAAAGGCCCATGGCAGCGAGTGCCTTAGCTGCCTTTGCTTTGGTCCGCTTGTCAATACGAACGTGAACCATCTCTGTCGTTGCCATATTTACCTGAGTTACATTGTATCTCAGGATTGCCGGGATGGTCAATCACCGCCGCATCAAATGCACGGCATGAGGTAGGCTTGATTGGCCCCATACATGTCTGCCAAATCCCTGGACCGCTGGTTGTCCGAACTCGAAGCCAATCGCTATCGTTTCGGACCCAATCAGGCCGCAAGCATCGTAAAGCTGCTGCGACGTCTCCGCGCCGCGCACTTTCCTGATCCGCCATCGTTGATCCGCTTCCACGAAGGGTTGCTTTTCCTGCGCGCCTTTCCGCAAGCGCCGGCCGTTCTTCGCGCCACCGAGCGCATTTTGAACAGTTTCCACAAAAAAGTCGAAGCACTGCGCAAAGCCGGCGCTGACATGGACGACTTCGACACCTTCGAAGTCTCCGGCATTGCCGGCACGCAGATGGAAGACACTCTCAGCTTCGATGTTGCCAACTGGCTCATCCGGCGCATGCCCGGCAAGGTAGAAATCGCATGGGATAACTACGAGCCCGGACGAGAATTAGGTACCACGGGCCCGCGTTTTATCCCGTTGCTTGAGGATGACGCGTATATCGAGGCCGATACCCCTTGGCGGCGATGGCTTGAAACGGCCGCGGGCGAGGCCCGGGGGAAAGAAACAGCCACTCCCGCCTGGCTGATTT
>PMHK01000072.1 GCA_003156635.1 Acidobacteriota bacterium
TTCGCGGAAGTCTCCAGCTATTTCCAGGGGAAACGGGTGAAGATCACCACGTCGATCGAGACATTTACGGGGACGACTGCGGGGCTCGAAACCAGCGGCGTACTGCGGGTGATGCGCGACGACGGCGGTGGTTTGGAAATGATTCTTTCCGGCGACGTGGCGGAGGCCAGGTAATGCTGCTGACGCTCGATGTGGGCAACACGAATACGGTGCTGGGCGTTTTTCGCGACAAGAAACTGGTGGCGAACTGGCGGCTTTCCACGGCGCGGGACCAAACGATTGATGAATACGGAATTCTGACGCGGGATTTGTTTACGCTGGCGCAACTGGAGCCGCGGGAAATCGGCGGAGTGATTATCAGTTCGGTGGTGCCACAGCTGAATTCGATTCTGGCGGGGATGGCCGACCGATATTTTGGGAAGAAGGCGCTGTTCGTGGAGCCGGGGATCAAGACGGGGATGCCGGTGCACTACGACAATCCGGCGGAAGTGGGCGCGGACCGGATCGTGAATAGCGTGGCGGCGTTCGAGAAGCACGGCGGGCCGTGCATCATCGTCGATTTTGGAACGGCGATCAATTTCGATGCGGTGTCGGAGCGCGGCGAATACATGGGCGGAGTGCTGGCGCCGGGGATCGGAATTTCCGCGGATGCGCTTTTTGCGCGGGCGGCGCGTTTATTTCGGGTGGAGATTAAGGATCCCGGAAAGATTATTGGGACGAATACGGCGGCGTCGATGCAGGCCGGGCTTTTTTATGGCTATACCGACATGGTCGACGGGATTCTGGCGCGGATGAAAAAAGTGATGGGCGAGAAAACCAAGGTAATTGCGACGGGCGGGCAGGCGGCGCTGATTGGGGCAGGCTCGCGGCACATCGAGGTCGTGGACGAATTCCTGACGCTGGAAGGATTGCGATTGATCTGGGAACGCAATCAGGTTGCGCCGGTGCCGGCGGGGGCCGCCCCGAAAAAACCGCCAGCGCCGAAGAGTAAATCGTAAATTCCCGCGGTTTCACGGCCGATTCCGGCGTCGGGCACTATGGATACCTTCAACTACTTCAATTATTTTACGGAGATCGAGGAATATTTCTGGCGCAAGCGGGGCGCGCATTTGCTGGTGTCGCCGCTAGACTGGGCGATTTTGGAAACCTGGCAGAAAGCGGATATCCCGGTGAATGTGGTGCAAAAAGGAATCGATCGTGCGTTTGAAAGCTGGGAACGGTCGCGGCGGGCGGCGGGCGGAAGGCAATTGAAGAGCCTGGCGTACTGCGTGGACGCGGTTTTGGACGCGGCCACTGAAGCGCAAGAAGCGGCGGTGGGTTCGGGGCCGGAAATCAAATCGTCGCGCGCGAACGCGGAGCCGTTTTCGCGCGAGGAATTACGGCGCTATTTTGAACGCAACGTGAAACGATTGCGCGCGGCGGCGGAGAAACAAAAGACCGCGGCGGATACGCGGCGACACAATCTGGCGAGGCGATTTCTGGATGCAGCGGCGAAACTGGAAGAGGCGCTGCTGGTGCTGGATGCGCCGGGACAGCTGGACCTGGAAGATTTGGAGCGCCGGCTGACGGTGCTGGAAGAAAAACTTTCCGCCGCGCTTTCCGCCGATGCGGACGAAGAGTCCCTGCTGGCGATCCGGCGCGAAATGGACCGGTCGATGGCGCCGTACCGGCGTAAGATGACGGCGGAACAAATCGCGCAACTGGAACGGCAGTACATACAAAAAAGACTTTTTGAATATTTCGAAGTGCCGCGGTTGAGCCTTTTTTATCTCACATAGGAGTTTGTTGGCCGGCTCAGTTGGTCCTGATGCCGAATCAAATCAGCACCGAATCGAGCCGCACATCCCATCCATGATTGACGTAACGATCGAAAAACTGATCTACGGCGGCGAAGGCCTGGCCCATCACGACGGCTCGACCGTTTTTGTGCCGTTTGTGCTGCCCGGCGAAGTGGCGAGCATCACGCCGGTGGAGCAGAAGAAAAAATTCATTCGCGCGAAGCTCGATAAAGTGGTTACGCCATCGCCCGCAAGGATTGCGGCGAAGTGCCCGCACTTTGGCGTTTGCGGCGGGTGCGATTACCAGCACATCGCCTACGAGCCGCAGCTGGAATTTAAAAAGGAAATTCTGCGCGAAACGCTGCGGCGCATCGGGCGCATCGACTGGCCGGGCGAAATCACGACGCATGCTTCGCCGCCGTGGTCTTATCGCAACCGGGCACAGTGGAAAGTTCGTCCGCTGGAGGCGGCTGAAGAACGAGATTCCGCGGAAGGGCCGGAGGGAAAAGCCAAGCTCGGCATCGGATATTTCAAGGCGAATACGACGGCGCTCTGCGCGGTGGAGACCTGCGAGATCGTTTCGCCGCTGTTGCTGAAAACCCTGCTGGCGCTGCGCAGCGCCCTGGCGGCGGGAGAACTGCCGCGAGGGCTGCGCGAAATTGAAGCCTTCGTGAATGCGAGCGATTCGCAACTGCTGCTAACGGCGACATTTGCGGGGTTCCCTTCCCGCGCGGCCGAACATGCGGCGACATTTCGGCGCATCGCGCCGGAAATCACGAGCTTGCTGTTTCATGATCCGAGTCGCGACCGGATGGAATTGTACGGGCCGGGCTATATCGAGTATGAAGCGGCGGGAAATGCGTATCGGGTCGGCCACTTTTCATTTTTTCAGGTGAACAAGTTTCTGGCGGAAACGCTGGTCCGTGTGGCCGTCGGGAGCGAGACCGGCGGGCGGATGGCATTGGATCTTTTTGCGGGTGTGGGCTTGTTTTCGATTCCGCTGGCGCAGAAATTCGAGAAAGTGCTGGCGATCGAATCGAATCCGGCGGCGACCCGGGACATGGAATCGAACGTACGGGGCCAAGGGGCGATCGAAGTGCGTACCGCAGATGTGGATCGTTTTATGGCGCGGAGCAAGGAGCGGCCCGACCTGGTCGTACTGGATCCGCCGCGAGCTGGCATGAGCCCTGAAGCGATGCAGAAACTGGTGAAAATGGGGCCGGCGCGCATAACGTACCTTTCGTGCGAGCCGCCGACGCTGGCGCGCGACCTTGCCATCCTGATTTCCGGCGGGTATAGTTGCACGGAAGTGCACTTAATTGATCTATTTCCACAGACCTTCCACATGGAGACGATCATTCGACTTCGACGAGGTCGATGAAGCTTGCGGCAGTCTGGATCTTCGCGGCGTTTGCGTCAGGCATCGGCATCGCGATGCGATGGCCGGCGCTGCCCTGGGGACATCGTTACGAAATCGATCTGGACCCGCCGCTGAAGGCCGATTTTCTGAAGGTGCCGCATCACGGGAGCAAGACGTCGTCGACCGACGCATTCGTGGCGGCGGTGGCGCCGAAAGTCGCGGTGGTGTCCGTCGGCGACGGAAACCAGTTCGGACATCCGGTGGATAGCGTCGTCGCGCGTTACGCCGCGGCCGGGGTGAGATTTTTGCGAACTGACCGGGACGGAGAAGTTACAGCACTGACGGACGGTCAAACGCTGACGGTGCGAACTTTTGCGGAAGACCACCCGCAGTGACACCCAGCGGTAATTTGGAATTTCGATTCTAAGATTGCTCCGGCGATTCGTCGGACTCCTGCTCGAGTATGGCGTCGCTCTTTGTGTATTCCTCGATTACTTTGCGGGCGGCTTCCACTTGCGATTCCAAGACGAAAATTTCGGTGCCGTGCGGGCCTTCGGGATTCTCGGGAATCGGAAACGGGTCAGAAGAAACCGAGCCGGGCGAATCGATGCCGGCGCTTTGGAGCAGGCCGCGAATCACCATCGCTTCGGTGACGTTATCGGCAACGTGGGCGACGACTAGTTCTTCATTTACGTGATCTTCACTCATCGAAAATCCTCCAGGGTATGCGGAGTACTATTGCGCGCCTTTTGGCGGAAGTCCATACTTGGGATGCGGTACCACGGGTTTTCATGGACGAGAGAGCGGTCGTTCGACCCACGCAAGACGAAATCGACGATGAGAGTCGTCGCCTCCGCAGACTCCGCATTGTGGTGCAACTAACGCTCGAAACGATTGCTGGCGGCGATTTGAGTTTGGAAGATGCGTCGCGAATGATCGCCGAAACCCGCAACCTGGCGCTGGATATGTTTCCCGGAAAAGAGAGCGCTTTCGATTTGCTGTACCGCCCGAAATTCCAACGCATGATGCATGCGGTCTACCGGCTGCAGTAGGCCCGCTCGGGGCCCGGTGCTCACCAGCCGTAGCGGCGGCGCACCCACAGGCGCAGCCAAACGACGGCAAGCGCGCCGATGGTGCCGATCAGGGCGCGATATTCGCGGTTGCGGCCGTATTGATCCCACGAAAAGTTTTGCCCCATCCCGGTCTCGGGCGAACTTTCGTATCCGCCGCCTAACAGCGTCGGGAAGAAGAGCGGAACTTTTTGCGCGTAGTTTTCGAACGAGGTACCGAAGCGAACGAGCAGGGCGGCTTCTTCGTTTTTCATTACCGCATAATAAAAAACGGCGAAATAAATCACGACCACACCGCCGGCCCACCAGGAATGTCCGGCGACGGCGAATCCTACCGCCATGAAAGCGCTGCCGAGATAAAGCGGATTGCGGGTACGTGCGTATGGTCCGCTGGTGGCGAGTTCGCGATCTTTGCGGAGATGGCCGGCGGCCAGGGCGCGGATGATCAGCCCGAATCCGGCGAGAGCCGCGCCACTGGCGATCCAATGAGGCGTGGGCGAAGCGAGGGCGAGATACACGAGCGCGACGGGATAGCCGAGGCGCACACGCCATCGCATCCAGAATTTTCGTTGCTGATTCAAGGCCGGATCGGTCAAGTCTTTGTCAAGTCTGGGGTCCCAGGATGCTCCCCACGGCTTCGGTAACTTCGTCCACAGTTATGGCCAGCATCGCCGGTGAATACGACGCACCGCGCTGGTAGGTCGTTTCGCTGAGGCGCGGATTGCGCACGATAACACTTTTCTGCGCCGGATTTGTGATGAACGGACCATTGCGCGCGGGATCCGTGGGACCGAACAGGCCAACCACCGGAGCGCCGAGCGCGGCGGCCAGGTGCAACGGGCCGGTATCGGCCGAGACCATGCATTTGGCGCGGCGCAAAAGCGCCATGAGCGGGCCCAGTTCGAGCGGAATTGCTACCGGCGCGGAATTTCCTGCGATTTTGATGGCAGCTTGTGCGAGATCTTCTTCGCCGGACCCATAGCTGACTACGCCGCGCAGTCCAAACTTTGCGAAAATTTTCGCGTGCAGCTCACCGTAGCGTTCGGCAGGCCAACATTTGGAACGCCAACCGCCGCCGGGATTCAACACGAAGAAGTCTTGAATGTTGCGCTGTTCGAGTTCCCTGGCGACCCGGGCTTCATCGTCCGCGTTAATTGCGATCGGAAATCGCGCCGGGGATTTTTGGGCGCCCGCGGCTTCGGCCAGGGTGAGATTGTGCTCCACTTTGTGGGCGCCGCGCGGATTACGGCGTTCGGTGTAAAGCCAGGAGGCGAAGCCTTCGCGGGCGTAGGTGCGCTGAAACCCGATGCGGCGTGGGGCTCCGGAACCAAAGGCGAGCAGCGCGGATTTGTATAACCCTTGAAAATCGATGGCGCAGGTGTAGTTCGCAGCGCGGAGCCGCTGCACCGTTTCGATAATTCCGCCGGTCGTTTTGCGGTTAACCGGAATGACCGTGTTCAAGTCGGGATTCCCTTGGAGCAAACGCGCCCAGCGTGGTTCGATGGCCCAATCGATCCGCGCCGCCGGAAATGAATCGCGAAGCGCAGCGGCGGCGGGTAGCGCGTGGACTACGTCGCCCAAGGAGCCGAGCCGCAAAAGAAGAAAACGCTGGGCATTTTCTTTGGGTGTCGGGTCAGATGCTGCAGGCGAGTTAGATATCGCGGGCATCGTTGGGCTGGCGCAAGCGCGCGAGAAGATCGCGGGTGGAATGGTCTTTGGGGTCGCCGACAATGGCGACGCGGATGCCGAGCAAGGCGGCCATGTCGCGTTCGGGGACGGTGTCGGGCGTGTAATCGGTGCCCTTGGCGTGAACGTCGGGCTGAAATTCGCGGAGAAGATGCTTTACGTCGGGCTCGTCGAAAATGACGACGTAGTTCACGGACTTTAAAGCAGCCACCAGCGCGGCGCGGGCGCGTTCGGTGAGAATGGGCCGACCCTCACCTTTCAGCTTGCGGGTGCTGGCGTCGGAATTAATTCCGACGACGAGAAGGTCGCCTTCGGCGCGCGCAGCCTGCAAATAGCGTACATGGCCGACGTGGAGCAGATCGAAAACGCCGTTGGCGAAGACGATTTTTTTACCGGACTGGCGATGCTCCTCGATGATGCCGTGCAAGCCTTCGCGGGAAACAATTTTTTCGCGGGTATCCATTCGATGCTATTGATCCGCCGTGGCGTCGTGACGCAGCGCGGCTTCGAGCTCCGCACGGGTCACGGTGGCGGTGCGTCTTTTCATGACGACGATTCCGCCGGCGTAGTTGGCTAAATGCGCGGCTTCGAGGTAGGTCGCTCCCGCGGCCAGCGCTAACGTGAACACGGCGATTACGGTGTCGCCGGCGCCGGTGACATCAACGGGAGTATCGGAGCCATGGACGGGAAGATGCCGCGTCGGATGGTTGGGCTCAAAGATGGCCATGCCGTCTTTTCCACGGGTCACGACGAGGGCTTCGAGACTCAAGTCGCGGCGAGCGCGCTGGCCGTAGTCATCGAGCTTTCCGACGTCAGTGCCGACTCGCGAATGGTAGGCCGCTTCGATCTCGGGTTCGTTCGGGGTGGCGGCGGTGATGCCGGAGTTGCGATATTCGAGGAGGCGGTAACGCGAATCGAGCGTCATGCGCTTGGGATGAAGCGAACGAGCCAACGACGGCGAGGCCGCACCCAAACCGTAATCGGAGATTAAGACCGCGCCGGCGCCGCGGGCGGCTTTGCGGGCTTTTTGGGCGATCTGCGCTTGCAGATTTGCTGGAACTTCGGTTTCGGGTTCGCGATCTACGCGCAGGACTTGCTGTTCGGTGGTGTGGGTCCAACCGGCGAGGTAACGTGTTTTAGTGGTAGTGACCCACTGCGAGGACTGGAGGATGCCGGAGACGTTGACGCCTTTTGCTCGAAAATATTCCAGCAACTTGTGGCCGCCGGGGTCGTCGCCCACGACGCCAACGGGCAACACGCGAGCTCCGAGGTCGACCAGATTATTTACGGCGTTCGCAGCGCCGCCGGGATAGGACTCACTGCGACGGTGCCTCAGGATCAGCACGGGGGCCTCGCGCGAGACGCGCGAAATCTCGCCGGAAACGAATTCGTCGAGAACGAAATCGCCGACTACGCAGATGGTCTGTTGCGGGAAGGCGGCAACCAGATCGAGCAAACGGCCAAGGTCGACGGACGCATCCTTGGCGAGGTTATGGCCGGGGTGCGAGCCGCGGGGCCCGGCTGCGGCGTGAGGCGCCGCGACCATCACGTCGGTCTTTTTATTTTTCGCCTTCAATCTATCTCCGAGCGCGCCGGATCGTGGACGTTGTTATGAGATTCTCGCGCAAGCTACCACACCCATCAGGCGTCAGCAATCTTCCTTCGAGGCGGACCCAGTGGCGCGATCGCTCGCTTTCGAGATAATTTGATGCCAGAAATCGTCTTGGTGCTGGATCTTCAGTGAAATCGTGGCGCAAAACAGATTCGATTCGTCGCCGAAAGAACCACTTAGATTATACAGGTCTTTTTCGGTGCAGATCAGTCCGGTGGACCCGGCATCTTGAGCTGCGCGCAAAATTTGGTCAGCGTCCGCGCGGGTGAATCGATGGTGATCGGGAAAGAATGTGCGTCCGGAGATCGTCACGCCCGACTGGGAGAGAGTCTGAATGAAGCCATTCGGATTGCCAATGGCGCAGAAAACGAAAAGGCGGTCCGCCGCGCCAGACGATACGGGACCGGCGAGTCGACCGGCTTCGATTTTGCGGATGGAATCGAGCTGGGGCTGGGCGTAAAAAATCGGGGCCGAGGAATACTGCCGGATGGTCGTTTCGACGCCCGGCGAGCTTTCGGTGCGAGTAATAACGACGATATCGGCGCGTGCCAGCGCGGTCAGCGGTTCGCGCAGCCGACCGGCGGGCAGCAACTGGCCGCCGCCGAAAGGGGTCATGGCGTCGATCAAAACGAGGTCGACGTTGCGCTCGAGGTGCCAGTGCTGGAAACCGTCATCAAGGACAAACCAATTCACCCCTTGCGCCACAAGTTTGGAACCGTTCTCGAAGCGATTCGCGCCAACGCCGAAGTGGACTCGATTGCCGAGCCTCGCAGCCAGCATCTGAACTTCGTCACTCGAACTTGTGATTTTGATTTCTTCGGCGGTGCCGATTTCGTCGCCAGCACTGACCGGAATCGGTTGGCCGCGATACCCGCGCGTCAGGATTCCGACGGACTTCCCCTCGGCTAGCAATTTTTGAGCGATCCACAAGACCATCGGCGTCTTTCCGGTTCCACCAACGGTCAAATTGCCCACGCTGATGACGACGGCGTCTAGCCGACGCGATTTCAGCAAGCCGGTGCGGTACGCCCGGGCGCGGAGGTGGTTCGCAGCGCCATACAAAAAAGAAACAGGCCACAGCGTCAGGTCGATGGGTCTCACGCGGTTGGACCTTTCGCGGCGCGGTCGATCAGCGGAACAATCCGGTCGAGTGAGCGCTTGGCGGTGCCGCGATTGCGTTCGGCGATGGCGAGCGCTGACTTACCCATGGCGTCGCGTAGCGCCGAATTCTCGATGAGCTGAATCCAGACTTTGCCGAGGCTTTGCGCCGACGCGACCTGCACGCTCGCGCGTCCATCGAGGAATTGATCAGCCATGTCCTGAAAATTTTCCATAGAAGTACCGAAGACGGGCGGCCGGGAAAACCAGGCCGGCTCCAAAATATTGTGGCCGCCAGAAGCGACGAGCGAGCCGCCAACGAAGGTCACGTCGGCGAATGAATATAGCGCAGCCAGCTCACCGATGGAGTCGAGAAGCAGGACATCCACATCCTCATCGAGCGGCAGCGAAAGATCCAACCGCGAGCGGCGAAGAACCTTCCAGCCGCCTTCCGCGGATAATTTGGCGGCGGCCTCAAAACGATCGGGTTTGCGCGGGGCGAGAATCAACAGCGTGTGGCGCCATTGGCGCTGGACCATATCGTACGCGGCGATGACGGCATCCTCTTCGCCGGCCACGATGCTGCCCGCAACGATTACGGGCCAGCGCTCCTGCTCGCGGATTTGCTGCTGCAGCCAGACGGCGAAGGGGCTCATCGCAGGAGGCTCGGCGTCGTATTTCAGATTGCCGATTATTTCCATTTGTGGCGGAGCGGCGCCCATGGCCCCGAGCCGCGTGGCATCTTCGGGAGTTTGGGGGAGGAAGAGTGCAGCGTCTTCGATGGTCTCGGCAAAAAACGGACCGACCAGAAATTCCCAGCGCTTGAAACGCGCAAACGATTTCGGCGAGATGCGCGCGTTGGCGAAAATAACGGGCACATTGCTACGCTTGGCTTCGCGCAGAAAATTCGGCCAGATTTCAGTTTCCATCACGATGACCGTAGATGGGCGGATGGCCCGGAGTGCGCGGCGCACCGGAACGACCCAATCCAGTGGAAAGTAGAAGACTCCATCGGCGTTGGCCAGACGTTCACGGGCCAAACGCTGGCCGGTTTCGGTGGTGGTAGAAACGAAAATCGGGCGTTGGGGAAACCTAGTCCGCAACCCATCGACAATGGGTTTCGCAGCCAAAACTTCACCGACGGATACGGCGTGAATCCAGATAGCGTTTGCGCCGGACGCGGCCGCTTGGGAGGCCTTCGCTGCGATTTCCGCAGGCGCGCTGCCCAATCGTTGCCGGAAGGCCTGCGCTGATTCACCGCGTCGCCAACCCCTAAGCAGGTAATAGGGCGCGAGAAAAATCATGGCTGCGGCCGAGAATAGGCGATAGAAGAAATACATTCAGGAGGCGCGAGGCCCGATCGAGAAGTTAGGCTCCGCGCAAAACGCGTATTATAGTGGCACCGGAATCAATCGCGCACAACTTCCGTCGCGAGCGGGGCATCGCAAGACACACGATGAAAAACTTCAGACTGGCTATGGCGGTTGTGGGCGCCTGCATTTCGCTGGCCGCTCTGGCTGGCGCTACGGCTGCGCAAAATCCCGGGGCAAAAGATGTGAAAAGCGCGGCGGCCGCCGACGCTCCCGTGCTGCCGCACGACACTCATGACGGGTTGACGATCCAGGCCGATCCTTACACCGATCACGCGCGGGCGAAACAGAAGTTCGGCGGCAAAGCTGACCCTTTATCGGTAGGAATTTTGCCGGTGGAGGTTACGATGCGCAACGCCACGGATAAACCGATACGGGTCGATATCAATACGATCCAGTTGGAGGTGCGGCTGCGCAACGGCGGGCGGCAGGATCTCGACTGGATCTCGGCGGAAGATGTAGCGGCGCTGATCGCCCATCCCGCAGGAGCGGGAGCGCCCTCGCGGCCGCGGGTACCCGGGTTGCCGATACCGAGCGGCGACAAGAAAGCCGACAAGCTGGCGGAGATTCTGAAGCCACTCACGCTTGACGCGGATACGATTGCACCCATGGGCGCGGTTCATGGATTTGTCTACTTCAATGTGAGCAACGACATCGGACTGGCCGACGACGCTACGCTGTATATCCCGGACGCCGTGCTGCTGCCGAGCAAAAAGGCGCTCATGTTTTTCGAGGTTCCGCTGGGCAAACCCGCGCAGAAGTGACCTAGATTTTGTTCGCTCGGGCGGTGGCCACGCATTCCGACAGGCTCTACTATCGTCCCGCTTTTCTTGACCTAGACGCGTTTTCCTGATAAAAACAACAATTCTGTCCTGGTACTTTTCGCAAGTCTGTAAGGCTGGCTCCCAACCTAAGGGGTCTTTATCCGGAGGATGAATGTCGGTAGACGTTTGGGTTCAGATGTGCGCAAATTCGCGGATCGTGGTGGCCCACTAATGCAAAAAGCAATGCTCAATTCCCTTTCCAGTTTAAGCAATGCGTGTTGGAAGTTCGCGGCAGGCGCGGCGGCGATGCTGCTGGGCAGCGTGGCGGCATTGGCGCAACAGCCGGCGCCCGAATCGGTGGGCGGCGAAGCGAATTTGAAGCTGCCGGACTTGTCATCGGTGACTTTCTTGAACGGAATCGACGGACACAAGCTGCTTCTTTTCGGGATTATTTTCTGCATTCTCGGGCTCATTTTTGGCCTGACGATTTATTCGCGGCTGAAAAATCTGCCGGTACACCGCTCGATGCTGGAAATCTCCGACCTGATTTACGAGACCTGCAAAACCTACCTGATTACGCAGGGCAAATTCCTGATGCTGCTGGAGGCGTTCATCGCGGTGGTGATCGTGCTGTACTTCGGCATGCTGCTGCACTACGAAGCCTTCCGGGTCATCATCATCCTGGCGTTCAGCCTGCTGGGAATTGCGGGCAGCTTCGGGGTGGCCTGGTTCGGGATTCGGGTGAACACGTTTGCGAACTCGCGCACGGCGTTCGCGGGGCTGCGTGGCAAACCGTTCCCGATTTACCGGATTCCGCTGCAAGCGGGCATGAGCATCGGCATGATGCTGATCAGCGTCGAGCTGTTGATGATGTTGTTCATTCTGCTTTTCATCCCCGGAGATTACGCGGGTCCGTGTTTCATCGGGTTTGCCATCGGTGAGTCGCTGGGCGCGGCGGCGTTGCGCATTGCCGGCGGGATCTTCACCAAGATTGCGGACATCGGTTCGGACTTGATGAAGATCGTTTTCAAGATCAAGGAAGACGA
>PMHK01000181.1:0-204 GCA_003156635.1 Acidobacteriota bacterium
CGCGTGTGTTCTCTCCGCAGCATTGGCGCTGAGTCTTTTCATGGCCAGCGCCGCCGAAGCCGCTTCCATCACGCTGTCATGGACTTTCAACTATTCGGTCGATCCGGTGTGCAGCACGACAGTCACCACCAATTGCGTCAACGGGTTCGAATACGGCACCACGCCGGACGGCGGCAAGACGTTGGTGAAAATTGGCGTCGCGCC
>PMHK01000181.1:317-3208 GCA_003156635.1 Acidobacteriota bacterium
GTGCGGCCAAATTCGTTGGTGGCGTCCAGCGTGTAGGTGGTGGTTTGGGTGGGATTGACGACGACGCTGGTTCCGCGAATCGCGCCGATCTGCGGCGTCACGATGAAATACGAGGCGCCGGTTACGTTCCAATTCAAAGTGACCGGCGTGCCGGCGGAAACCGTGGACGAGCTCGAGGTGAAACTGGCGATCGCCNNAGATCGGATTCATCGTCACCACTTCGAAGTCCGAAGCCGTGACCTGATCCAGATTGTGCAAGTCGTCGTTGTCCCAGCGATCGTCCGGCGCGCCGCTGATGTACATGTTCGAACCGTTGTCGGCCATGATGATGCCGTATTGCTGCATCGCCACCAAAAGCACCTGATTCGCCGCCGAGTATCCGGAAATATCGAAACTGGCTTTCAGGCGCATGCGCATACCCATCGGCGCGGCATTCGCGTTCGATGAATTCGCGGCCCAGTGCGAAGCCGGTGGCACGAAAGCGGCCCGGCTGTCCTGCAGCGTGAAACGCAAGGCATGTTTGATTTCGCCCGCGGCCACTTCGTCGTAGCGCGCGAGGCCCGCGAAAATCGAAAGGCCAGCGGCGTCCGCGGAAGTCCAGGTCAGCGGGCGTTGACCGTCCGCTTGTAAATCCCACACGGCGGTCGAGGCGGCAGTCCAACTCCCATCACTTTGCGGGACCGCGTTGTAGAGTTCGTACAGCCAGCACGAACTGTTGTCGACGACCAGCGTGTGGCGGTCGCCATCACCCGGATTCGGATCGCCTTCCACCAGCGCGTTGGCCGGCACCGGCATGGGGCCTGGATCGCTTTCGTCGGCATAGTCGGTGAGATTAATGGTCACCGGCGCTTGCGTTGAGTTCACCACAATGTAGGGAATTCCGATAATCGATCCGGCGTACTCACCCGAGCCGAAATCCGGATGCATCGCGGCGGTGCCGCCGATGAAATTTATGATCGCCGCAGAATTCGGATCCACCGGCGCGTTCGCAATATTTAAATTCCACAAATTGTCCGCCGGGAAGGGAAGGAAGCCGTTCAGGGCGCCTCCTTGTCCGGTGCTGATTCCGCTGCACGCACTCGCTGGTGGAGGCGGAGGTGGAGGCGGATTTCCGCCCGAAGGCGTGGTCACGCTTACGCTGATCGAACCGGATGTGCTGCTGCCCGGACTAGGATTGGTCACCGTAACCGCATACATTCCGGCAGTTGCTTCGGAGCCCGTCGCGGTTAGCTTCGTCGATGACACATACGTTGTGGGCAGAACGGCGCCACCAAAGGTAACTTGCGCACCGCTTACGAATTGAGTGCCGTTCAAGGTCAACGTGAATGACCCGGTGTTAAAGCTCGTCGGCGTCACGCTGGTGAGATTTGGCGTGACGTTCCACAGTGTGACCGCGCTCGACGCGCTCACGCTCGAATTTTGTATGGAAGTTACGCCCACGCTGACCGTGTTTGGATTCGGCAACATGGCTGGAGCCACGTACGCTCCCCTCGCGCTGATCGTTCCGATCGTCGCGTTGCCTCCGCTGATGCCGTTGACCGTCCAGGTTACGTTTTGGTTGGTAGCGTTGGTGAGTTGCGCGGTGAATGCCTGTGACGCGCCGGCGCGAACATTCGCGCTGGTCGGGCTAAGGGTGATGAGGAGTTGCGGCGGCGGGGGAGGAGGCGATGGGGGATTCTGCTTCGGACTGGTGCCGGCGCAGCCCACTTCCAGCAGCAAAAGTATCAGGGCAAAAGCGCAGGATGCCGACGCGCGTCTCGACAACGGAATCTCCAGTTGGGCGTAAGGGTCGCGGGCGAATGTCTTCACTTCATCATCCCGTCCTGGAGCACTGCAAACAACTGGACGAAGGTACAAGTTAAGGTCAATGGCGCAGCGGCTCATTCGAATCAGCGAATCGGTCGCGTTCTAGCTCATTGTTGGTACGTATCTCGAACCCATCTATGGCCACGACCGCCAGTCAGTAGCCACTCGCCACGGCCTCTTAACTTCCGATCCTGAATTCCGATCTCTCCTTTCCGGCACCTTTAAAGCGACCGAGGCAATTACGATATGCGCCGCACACTCGAAGTCTCCGCAGTCATCGCCGCAACGATCCTCATCGCCATGGGCTTCCACGCCTGGCTGACCGCGCATGACGAACAACTGCGCATGCAGGCCACGATTGCCACGCAAAAACAGCAACTCGACGCGGCCGACGCACGGGAACGAGCTCGCGCCACAACTCTGGATCAGACTCTCGCGCAAATACAGAAACTGAAACGCGACACACAAACGCCGGAAGAAATCCTCAAGCAGCTGCCGCAATATTTGAATCTGCCGGAGCCCATCACGCTGAACCCGTCGTCGACCGGCGACGATTCTCAGGCCGGAGCCGTATCGCCGACGGCCGTGCTGGGAAAAATAAAAAAGGGAACCGGCCTGCGCGTGTTCGGCAGGAATTGGTTTGCACGCCATCCGACCTCGGCGAGTGATGGCGACGAGCGAGAATCGCCGACTGCGAGGAGTTCCCGGGCCAGTGCCGCCCCAAATTCCAACGTCGACTCCGTCTCGCACGAAGGCGCGGGCAGCGGTCAATCAGAAACTCCGAGCCAACCCTTACCGCCTTCTGCCTCCGCGGAAGCGTCCCTGTCAGACCAGCACGATAATCCATCCAAATCTTCGCCGGCTTCCGACACCAGCGTTGCATTCTNNGACGCCGCCAACCAGTCGCGGGCTCCCGCTTCGCGCGACCGCACAGCCACCGGAGTAAGTCAGAACGTGCCGGGATCTTCGCCCGCGCAAATACCCGCTGCGGATCTGAAGCCCCTGTACGATTACGTGCAAGATTTTCGCTCCTGCCAGGCCCAACTCGCCGCCGCCCAATAAAACCGCGCCGACGATGCCGCCAA
>PMHK01000208.1 GCA_003156635.1 Acidobacteriota bacterium
CCACTCCGGACATCATCAACACCGGCTGGCCCACCGCAATCGCCAGCGCTTGATCCAATACGCTTCCGCCTAAAAATGTTCCGTAAGACAAATCCTGCGGTCCCATCCCCGAAGGCAGGATTTTCATCACGAATCCGTTGTAGGGTCCTCCGCCGTACACCGTCTGGAAGCCGTTGGTCGTCGCCAGCGTTCCCAGCGGGTCGGAGGTATAACCTGCCAGGTACGCATTGCCCACAGAGTCCACGGCAACCCCGGTTACCGTCGCCTGCGCGTTGATTCCCAAATACGTGCAATATTTCAAATGCACCACCGGTGCCGTCACCACCGGTTGAAACACCGCTAAAAATCCGTCGCTGCTTCCGCCGCCATATACGGATTGGAACGGCCCCGGCGTGGCCGCCGGCGCCACCGTCAAATCTGTGGACTTCGTATCCATCCCTACAAAAATATTCCCCAGAGAATCGAACGCAATCCCGCCGGCCGCGAGCGTCGCCTCATTTCCATTCCCTCCAAATAAGGTCGAGTACACCAGCTTCGCGCCAAGTCGGATCAATTTCGGTGACGCTCGCATCATTCACTGCGATCCCGCCCGCTCCCGCCGTCAACGTGCTCGCATCCGTCACCGGATAATCCGCCGAGGTGGTCACACCGGCCAGCGCCACGTTTCCATTAGCATCCACCGCGATCTCGCCGCCGGCCTGGCTTCCCGAGCCGCCGATGAAGGTTCAGATACACCAGCGAACTCAATCCGCTTTGCGTCGGATCGATCTTGGCGATGAAATAAATCGGGCTCCCATTCTCCGAACCCAGTTCGTTTCCCGAAGTCTCGACAAAGGTGCCCACCGACGTCGTGGTCCCGCCGATATATATTTTCCCCGTCGTATCTATAGCCACGCTCGTCGCCCGGTCGTCTCCCGCGCCGCCCAGAAACGTCGCGTATCCCACGCTTAACGACGGATCGATCACCAGCGTGGTCGTTCGGTCATACGCCCCAACTGAAAATCCCACCGAACCGTCGGCCTCCAGAATGTAGCTTCCATCCACAAATGTTTTCGCGCTACTCGACCTTTCCATCGCGCGTGGCCCAGCCGTTTCTTGGTACATCACCGGCTTTTTCATGCGCAGTTCGCGCGAGCCGAACGCCATCACCAAATCGCCCGCCGCGTTGACCCGCAGATTTCTCTCTCCGGAAATCGCTATCCGCAAATCCGCAGGTCGCGTGCCCGGCGCAAGCCGCAAATCGTATTCCAACCGTGCGTCGTTGCCGTACGCCACCAGGTCGACGCCTGGCACCACGCCCCGCGCCACGGCACTTCCAAATTGCGGCACATGCGTCCGCCACCGCCCTGGGTCGGTACCCAGAAAATAATTCGCCTCGCCGGCTGCGCGCTCCTGCCCGTGCCAGGCCAGTTTCGAATGCTTCGCGTTCGTTCGATTCCGGGAGCTGAAAAAGTTCAGACTGACGTAGCGTGACGCATGAGATTTCGTCCGCAGTCCGCCTGCCGCGAACTCGATTCCCGCGTTCGTCAGCAGAACATCCAAGCCTCCGGAGCGACCGGTAAATTCCGCGCGCGGCTCTGTCTGCCCTCAATTCGGTTCGAACGCAGGCGGGACTGAGAACTTGGGCCGAGCGACCGGCGCTCCCGAAGTTCTTACTGCAGGAGGGTGAGGCGAGGAATGAATCTGCAGAAATGCCGCACACAGCAGTGAGCAGCCGAAAAGAGCACCAAAAAATAATTTCAAACGCACGTCACCCTCCGCAGGAACAAATTCCGTTCCAGCCTGGCGACGCAAATACCGCCGACAATCCTGCCCTGAGTTGTGTAAAACCAAGCGGACTACTGCAAGGGGTTAGGCGGAATATCTACTGAATACCCTGCAAAGTCAAGATATGTTGTCCGGCGCCGGCGGTCACGCAGAAACCCTGCGTGACCCAACGGTGTGACCGGCGCCACGAACACTAGGGCTGCAAATCGAACGCGGGCCGCAAACTCCCATCCATGTAAAACGGCACCGAGACATGTTCGTGAACAATCTGCCAGCCGTTCCTTTCGCACTGCAACGCCACCGTCGCCCGCATCCAGAAACTGATCGGCCGCCCGGCCGATTTCGGCGTGCCACCCAGACGATAATACCCGTGGACCAGCGCGAAATTGCCGGTGACCGCAATTTTCAAATCGCGCACCTCGCGTTCAATGGACCCTTCCCAAGTGTCCAGCCAAGCCTGTATTTCGTTCGTTTTCATGCCCACGTGCCGCAATGGCGGCGCCAGGCTGTAGAGCTCCGCGTCTGGGGCATAGGGCGCGACGATTCCCGCCGCGTTTTTATCGTAGTGCGCCTGCGCCACCGATTCGATCACCGCCCGAATCGCTGTCTGGTCGTTCGATTCCTGAACTTTCTGCCTTGCGCTCGACATATGATTCCTCCTCGGTTCTAATTTTGGGCGTGGCTCCGGCTGCACTCGCCTCGCTCATTACTTGTGAAACGCAAGTGAGCATGGTAAGGTTACGCTCGTGCCAAAAATTAACCCGGCCCCCAAACGGCGCTCGGGCTGCCCGCTCAACGCGTCCATCGAAATCCTGGGCGATCGCTGGTCGCTGCTCATCGTCCGCGACATGATGTTGCGCAATTTCCATTCGTACAAGCAGTTCCTGGAATCGCACGAACGCATCGCCACCAACATTCTCGCCGACCGCCTGCGCGACCTGGAAAAACACGGGATCATCACCCCTCAACGCGATCCCGAGGACGGCCGCAAAGTGATTTACCGCCTGACGGCCAAAGGAATCGATCTCGCGCCGGTGATGGCCGAAATGGTTCTGTGGTCTGCGAGCCACGAAGATGTAGGCAATCAGGAGTTGGTGCGGCAAATCAGAGCGGACAAAACAAAATTCGTGGCCGGAGTGCGCCAGCGCTGGGCGGCCCAGCAAACCAAATCTTCAACCAACGGCAACAGCAAGTAGATTCAACCATCCTTCAATCGCGCGATCACGCCGAAATCTCCGTGCCTTCAGTCCTTTCTCCGCCTTTCTCGGTGTGAATGTTCCACGCTTTTAATCTTTTTCGAAACGCTCACGCTTGCAATTCCCAAGCAAAATTTTCCGCACCCAACGGAATATCCAGCAGCCCATCGATCGGCAGCACCTCAATCGGCAATCCGCCTTCCCACAGCGCCACGCTCACCATCAGCGATTTCTGCGCGCTCAAATCGAAAGTCTCCTTCGCCACTCCCACTTCAATAATTTTCCCGTAGCCCGCGCGGACCAAACCTTCCGGATGCAGCAGACAGACTCCACTTTGCTCCAACACACACCCCGCGAATTTCCCCTGCTCCACCCGCACGGTGATGCGCGTCTCCCGCGAGTCCCACAAAGTCACCC
>PMHK01000245.1 GCA_003156635.1 Acidobacteriota bacterium
CCAAGGTCTACGACGCCTCCGTGCCGCGCGAGCGTCAGATCGCGCTGGCCGAGAGCGCAGCCCCGGCCGAGGTATCAAGCAAGGCCACAGTTTATATTCTTGGCCCCAAAGGCGATGAGAAAGTTCGCGAAGGTACCAACGGCTTTAGCTGCTTCGTCGGCCGGCATTTCGTAAAGCCCACCGAAACGTCGGTCGAGCCGGCGTGCTTCGACGCCGAAGGCAGCCGGACCATTTTGCTGGTTTATCTGCGGCAGGAAGAACTGCGCTCGAGCGGAAAATCAGAGGCCGAGATCAAAGCAGACGTGGCGAACGGATATAAGGAAGGCCGCCTCAAATACCCCAGCAAGCCGGGATTCCTCTACATGATGTCGGGCGAGAACCGTTTGCCTTCCGGCAATGGCGCCACTGCCAGTTTCCCCCCGCACTTGATGTTTTATGCACCGAACATGACGACGAAGGACATAGGATTCGACTCCCAGCCACAGCTGGATTATCTGGGGATGACGCATCCCGGAGCGGGGGATAATCTAATCGTCGTCGTTCCAACGGCATCGACGCCGCCGGCTAGCGGAACTGGTCGCTGAGACCGCAATGAAAAAGACCATACTAACCTTCGGAGTGATTTCTGGCGCGATTTCCTCACTGATGATGGTGGGCACGGTGCCGGTCCGGCACATGATCGGCTACGACAAGAGCATCGTCATCGGGTACACCAGCATCGTGCTCTCATTTTTTCTGGTGTTCTTCGGCATCCGGTCCTACCGCGACAACCTCGGCGATGGCCAGATTACGTTCCTGAAGGCTTTTGCCGTCGGCATCTCCATTACTGTGCTTTCGTGCCTCTGCTACGTGGTGAGCTGGGAGGTGATGTATTACACGGTATTCCCTGATTTCTGGGACAAATACGGCGCTCATTTGGTTGAGAAACTCCAGGCCTCGGGCGCGAGCCCTGCAGCCGTCCAGGCAAAACTTCAGCAGGTGACCAGATACAAGGAGCTGTACAAAAACCCATTCCTCAACGCAGCGCTGACCTTCATCGATCCTTTCACGATTGGGCTGGTGATCACGCTGATCTCGGCAGCGGTCCTGAGGAGAAAGCCGCTCGTGCAACCGGAACAATCGCCTTCGCCAGCATCCTGAAAACCGGCCGGCTTCACCCGAGGGACGTCGTGGACATTCGTTATCACCAAGTAATTGCTGGTCCAGCCGCCTGCGATAACTCCCGATCAGTCGACTTAGCGGGATTTACTCCTTATGCCCATAAGTTTCGCCGAAAAAGTCTCCCGGCTTCCAGCTAGGGCGCCCTGGATGCTGCGCGATGTCGTATCCAACCAGGAAATCGACTTGCATAAACTGGACGGCGGCATCGAAGTCGAGTACGGCGTGCTCTACGAGTGCCATGTGGAGGGCATCGGCGATATGGGTCCGTTCAAGGACGGTCTTTTTTGTGGGACTCGAGGCCAGTCGCGCCGCGTGGAAGCGATTTTGGTGTGGATCCAGCCCAGGACGCCGTAGAGCTCCCCAATTTTCCGGGCGAATTTTGCCGCCTTCGCTGTTCCCGGCCTTCACCAGCGAGGTTCGCCCTTGCCCATGATCCGGCAGCTATTTATGCCGAATATCCTCCGGTGAGCGCTGCAGGTCCAAGGGCTGCACCCGCAAATCCCATTTCACCGGCACCGACGTCGGTGGGTAGCACACCGTCGCATCGCAGGCCTGATATTTCAATTCTCCGGCAATCGAAAGTGTCTTCTCCGAAGTCGGCAGTGCTGGCGCGCCGTTGGGTCCCTTAGGGATGTTGACCGTCACATCCTGGCTGATCCGGAATTTCCCCTCGAACACCGGCACGGTTTCCTTGATGGCCGGCAAAAAAAGACTGATCGGTTTGGGGAATACTGCGGGCGCCGCTTCCACCTCCGCAGTCGGTTGCAGCATCAGTTGAATCGGCTTGTATCCGGTCACTCCCGGCGCGTAGACGTGCACGCCCGCCGGCAATTCCACCTCTGCGGTCAGCGTCACCCGGCTGCCCAGCGTCGCCGTCGCGTCGGATTGTTCCAGCGTCAGCTTCAGATGCGGAGCATCGACGTCACGGCGCACTTCTTCGGTCAACTCCGGGAACAGTTTGCCGATCACGTTATTCGCGGTGAAGCGATCCGTGTAGTTCGTCTCGAAATATTTTTCGCGGATGACGCCGGCCGCGTCGATGAAATAAAACCCGGGATGGGCCATGCCTTTGGTCATTCCGGTCGCTTGGCTATTGAACACTCCGAAGCTGCTGATGATCTTAGACTCCGGGTCGGCCACCAGCGGAAACTCAATTTTATGCCGGTTGGCGAAATCCTTCAGGATCGCGGGACTGTCATAACTGACGGCCACCAGCTTGATTCCTGTCTGCTCGAACTTTTCCTGGGCGCCTTGCAGCTGAACCAGCTGCGCTTTGCAGAACGGTCACCAGTCCGCGGACCGAAAAAACAGAATCACCGCGCCGTTGCTGCCTTTGAGGCTCTCATTCGTTTGCTCGTGCTCAAATTGATCCGTCCCCGAAAACGCCGGAGCTTTTTGCCCGACCTCCAGTCCCACCGCTGGCGTATCCACTTCGGTTGCCTCCCTCCCAGCGTGTGCGAATGGGCTCGCCGCCAGTGCCAAAACTCCCAGCATCACGATTCCCATCTTCATTTCGCGTCCTCCGCCTGCCGCCCAGTCCGCCGTAGCTTCTGCGATTGCCCAATTGTCATAAAGTTTCAAAATTGCCACCCCAACTTGCGCCATACGAACGTGTCAATTTCTTCCCGTCGTTTTTTAGAAATGCGCTTCTGGTCTTCCCGGCCCAGCTCTTGTATCGAATTGGCGCTCCTTGTAGATTGTTGAAGCACAGGAGCGATCACATCCGTCGTGGCCTCAGCCAAAAAGAAAGGCTTCGCCAAACGAAAAGCCTCGCGTCGCCCGAGCCGTGAGCTGCGGGCCACCAAAGCCGTATCAAAAAGAAATCTCAAGGCAAAGCGCGGTCCCGCGATTCCCATCACCGCTCGCGATAAGCGCGCGGGCAAATGGTTCGAAAAGCTGGTCGCGCTACAGGCTCGTCTGCGTGGGCCGGGCGGTTGTCCCTGGGACCGTGAGCAAACCCATCAATCCCTGCGTAAATTTCTGATCGAAGAAACCTACGAAGTTCTCGACTCCATGGAATCGAGCGACGCCAAGCATTTTTCCTCGGAACTGGGCGATTTGCTGCTGCAAGTTATTTTTCATTCGATCCTCGCCGAAGAAACCGGCGCATTCACCATTTCCGACGTAATCGAATCGGTGCACACTAAGATGGTGCGGCGTCATCCTCACGTCTTTGGCAACGTAAAAGCCAAAAACTCCAAAGAAGTCTTGAAAAATTGGGAGCAGATCAAAGCGCAGGAGCGCGCCGAGAAGGCCTCCGACGCGCCGACAGCCGCAGGCAGCGAAACTTCGGAACCGTCGGCCGGCCCAGAGTCAATTCTCGGCGACGTCCCCAAATCTTTGCCCGCCGCGCTGGAAACCTACCAGCTCACGCGCCGCGCGGCCCGCGTCGGCTTCGACTGGGAAGACCTGCGCGGCATCTTCGAAAAAATCGACGAAGAAAAATCCGAAATTGTCGACTCGTTGGACCACTTGGCCAAGCGAGCCGCGGAACAAAAGCTTAAAACCGACCCCAACACCAAACCCGCGCCTCCCGACCTCGCGCATCTCGAAGAAGAAGTCGGCGACCTGCTCTTCGCCGCCGTAAATGTCGCACGCTTCGTCGGCACCGACCCGGAAATCGCCTTGAAGCACGCCAACCGCAAATTCCTTCGCCGATTTCAATGGATGGAAAGCGCGGCCCACGCCGAAGGCCGGAAATTCGCCGATCTCCCGCGCGAGCGGATGGAAGCCTTGTGGGATCTTTCCAAACAGCGCGAAATCTCCAAGGCTGCCGCCAAGCCATGAGCGGCGCAGCAGACCGCGGTCCGATCTCCGCGAACGCCGTCGAAATCCGCCACTGTGACACCCTCGCTGAATTCGAAAAATGCGTTCAGCTCGAACGCATCATCTGGGGCGAGCGAATTGCCGTGCCCTCGGCAATTTTCGTAGTCGCGCTGCACACTGGCGGTCAGATCCTGGGCGCCTTCGATGGTGATACGCTCGCCGGCTTCACGCTCGCTTTAGCCGGGAATCACGCGGGAAAAACTTTTCTTCATTCGCACATCACCGGAGTTCTTCCCGCGTACCAGAATCAAGGCGTCGGCCGCCGCTTGAAACTCTTTCAACGCGAGGACGCGGTGAAGAAAGGAATCAACCTGATCGAGTGGACCTTCGATCCGCTGGAAAGCCGCAACGCCCATTTCAATCTGAACCGGCTTGGCGCCGTCTCGCGCCGCTTCCTCCCCAACTGCTACGGAATCACCGACAGCGAACTCCACGCCGGCCTGCCCACCGATCGCCTGATCGCCGAATGGTGGCTGGATTCGCCGCGCGTCAAGGCCGCAGTCGAGGAGCAAAAGGAATCGCCCGTCGCCGACTATCGCGCGATCTGCATGTCGGCGAACATCACGGAAATCAAAACGAAAAACCGCGCTAACGCCGAAAACATCCAGACCGCGCTGCGTCATGAATTTCAGCATCTCTTCCGCGGAGGTTACGTCGCCACCGGCGTGCAGCGCCGCGCCGACACCGTCGAATATATTTTGCAGCCCGCCGCTTCCATCGCCGGATTGCGTCTGCCAGAATATCGCCCGGAAGAATTCGAGGACTAAGCGCGTAAAGGGCAACTTGGCCTTCAGCTCATTGCGCAGCTGTACCGCTTGCGACAACGGGCCTCCGCACAGACATTTAGGGCACGGAGAGGTTTTTAGGGGGTCGGAGCTTNNGAGCTTTAGCTCCGACATAAATGCTTGGCGAGTAGTGGGCTTTAGCCCTTGAGGAAACGGTGTTGAATCTTCTGATCAGCGACACCGAGCAAATTGAACCGCAACACAGACTGTAAAGGTCAACCAAACGATGCGTGTTCGTAAAATCACTCTGCGCGAAATCCACCTGCCGCTCATCGCGCCATTTCNNAACCAGTTTCGGCACCAGCACGCTGCGCCGCATCCCGCTGATTGAAGCCGACGTCGATGGCGTAATTGGCTGGGGCGAATGTACTGCCGGAGAAGATCCTTATTATTCTTACGAAACGGTCGAAACCGCCTGGCACATCATTCGCGATTTTC
>PMHK01000103.1 GCA_003156635.1 Acidobacteriota bacterium
CGCCTTCTGCGCAAGCCTTCGTCCACCGCTACCACCCTCGATCCGCCTACGCGGCTCCCGCAGTCGCCCGCCCGCGCGCCTCGTTCGGCAACGATTTCACCGTCGACCGAATCGTCCGCAACGACAATCCACTCCTCACCAATCCCAAAAATCCCAAAAATATAAACGGTATCGTCAGCGCCAAAAAGGCGAAAATCGAAAAGCTCGTCGCCGTGGTCTTATCCACCTGGAACACACTCAGCCCCAGGACGCAAAAAAACTGGTACGACCCCACATTCGCCGGCGCATTCGGCAGCGACACTCCCAAATTAATAACCAGCAGCACCACGATCGCCGCCAAAAATGGCAGCCTCAATCCGTAAGCCTCCATCATCGCCCACAGCCCCAGCACCTGGCACCCCGGCAAAAATAACGACGCCAGCACCGCCGGATAAAAACTCACCGCCGTGCCCATCGAATGCAGCCCCAGCAGCGCCCGCATCAACGGGCTCGGCAATCGCCGCGGCCCCTGCCCAAAATCCGGGTTCTGCGACAGTTTCACTTCTAGGAAATAAATCACCACCACCACAATCGCCAGCAGCACCAGCGTCACAATGCCCAGCGTGTCCGCCACTTTCCGAAAACGCCTCGGCAAATCCACCAAAAGCGACACCACGCCCAGCGATGCCGTCGCGATCACTAGGTCCACCAATCGCTCCACGCCCACCGACCCGAAAACTTTCCCCAGCGTGATTCCTTCCGAATTCGACAGCAAATAACTCCGCAGCAATTCTCCGGGCCGCAGCGGAAAAATCAGATTCGCAAAAAGCCCCGCGTACACCGCGCGAATCGCGTGCGTCAGTTTCACCTTTCCAAACGGATGCAGCAGCCATTTCCAGCGCAGCGCCTGCACCCCGTAACTCAGCACGTCGAATCCCATCCCGACCAAAACCCATTTCCAATCCACCCGCGCCAGTTCGCGCAGCGCCTGCACGATGTGAAAATCGTGCAGCACCCAGCCCAGCGCCAATACCGCCAGCACATACCCAACAATCCGCAAAATTTGTGATTTTTTTTCCGGCGGAATCACCGGCAGAATTCCTGACGCAGCGGCAACAGGCGTAGCGCCCGAAGTCCCGCCACCATCCCCTGGCTTGTCAGCTTGAGGAACTGTATTCAACGAGTCGTTTCCTGTAGGGTCATGATCGCAACACGTTTCGCAGTAGACTCAAAAAAAACTCAGGATCGTTTTCCGTTAAGGCGCGCAGTTTCAGCTTGGCCCGCGCCGCGTCGGACTCGCACCCTTCGCTACTGACTCTCCTCCCCGATCGCATTGCGCGGGGTATCCAGGCCCCGTTTCGGCGCAATTTCCGGGAGGCGGCGCCGCAAACCGGCTACAGCCTACGACATCCCCTTCCTCCATTCAATAAATGACTCACCGTATCTGCCTCGAAGTAACACCCTCGCACCTTCCCCAAAACGTACCGGCGCGATCAAGATTCGAAAGGGCGGGGCTTCCGCTCCGCCGTCGACGCCGCGCACTTCAAGGGCTCTAGCCCCTGCAGCCGAGTCTGCGCTTTTTGGTCAATCCCGCGGGCTCAACGATCGAGCTTTGCCGCCCTCTATTGCTTTCCCATAGAACCTGTGCCATCTTAATATGGTAATCCCATAGGAGCACTCGTCGCTCATGCCGCCCAAAAATGACGTCTGGCAGGGCACCCTGGCCCTGATGATTCTGAAAACTCTCGAAGCGCTCGGCCCGCTCCACGGCTACGGCATCGCCCGCCGCATCGAGCAAACCAGCGGCAACCGCCTCGCCGTGAACTACGGCACCATTTACCCGGCCCTCCTGAAACTCGAACAGGAAAACTACATCCAGTCCGAATGGGGCCAGTCCGACAACAATCGCCGCGCGAAATTCTACAAACTCACCCGCGCCGGCCACAAGCAGCTTCGCCAGGAAGCCCGCGACTGGGAGCAGACCACCGCCATCCTCGCCCGTTTCCTGACTCCCGATTCCGGATCCTGATTCGTCGCGGTACCGCGAGGAACAAGAATGAAATCGCTAAACAAATGGCTTTCACGCTTCGCCGGCGCGTTTAACAAAAACGCCAACGAACGCGATCTCGCCGACGAATTCGAATCGCACTTCCAACTCCACGTCGATGACAATCTGCGCGCCGGCCTGTCCCCCGCCGAAGCCCGCCGCCAGGCCATCTTGAAATTCGGCGGCGTCGAATCATCCAAAGAAGCCGTCCGCGACCGCCGCGGCCTCCCCTTCCTCGAAACTCTTTTGCAGGACGTCCGTTTCGCTTTCCGCATGCTCCGCAAAAATCCCGGCTTCACCGCCATCGCGGTTCTCACTCTCGCGCTCGGCATCGGAGCCAGCACCGCCGTCTTCAGCCTGGTCAACGCCGTCCTGCTGAAGCCGCTTCCCTACCCGCACTCCGAACGCATCGTTTTCCCCTGGCGCCAGCCGCCGCCGGGCACCAACTTCGGCTACGGTGACATTCCCTGGAGCCGCGTCGGCTTCAATCTTTTCTCGCGCGAGGCAAAAACTTTCGAAGCCGTCGGCGCTTTCCAAAGCGATTCATTCAATCTTACCGGCGCGGGAGATCCCGAGCGCCTCGACGGTCTCCGCGCCTCCTCCGGTTTTTTTCCCGCGCTCGGCATCTCGCCAATTCTCGGCCGCACCTACTCGCCCGAAGAAGACCAGCCCGGCCGCGCCCAAACCGTCGTCCTCGGCTATCAGATCTGGCGCGACAAATTTGGCGCCGACCCGGCCATCCTCGGCCGCTCTTTAAATCTGAACGGCGAAACCTACCAGGTGATCGGCGTCATGCCCCCGGGTTTCGTTTTTCCCCGCGCCGAAGAAATGCCCGGCAGCTTCACCTTTGCCCGCCAGGTTCAGATCTGGGTTCCGCTCGCTCTCGATCCCGGCCCGCCGGTTCGCGCCGAAGACGACGAACTCGCGGTCGTCGCCCGTTTGCGCCCCGGCGCCACCCTCGCGCAAGGCCAGGCCGAAATGAACGTCATGGCTAAGCGTATCGAAACCATTTTCCCCCGCGGCAAAGGCTGGTTCGAATCGCGCGTCACTCCCATTTCGCAGCAGCTCGCCGGCGACACGCGTCGTCCGCTGTTGCTCATTCTCGCCGCGGTCGGCGTCGTTCTGCTCATCGCCTGCTCCAACGTCGCCAGCCTGCTGCTCACCCGCTCCCTCGGCCGCAAACGCGAATTCACCCTTCGCGCTGCGCTCGGCGCCAACAATCACCGCCTGATCCGCCAGCTGCTCACTGAAAGTCTGCTCCTCGCATCTTTCAGCGGACTCCTCGGCCTGCTGCTCGCCGACGCCGCGATTCATTTCGGGAAAGCGCTCGGCCCCAACATCCCGCGCCTCGCCGAAACCACTCTCGATCTTCGCGTCCTCGCTTTTGCGCTCGGAGTTTCTTTCGCCGCTGGAATTCTCTTCGGCCTGGCTCCGGCCATCTCCGCCAGCCGCAAAAATCTCACCGAGTCTCTAAAAGCAGGGGGCCAGCGCACCGGCGAAAGTCACGCCAACGCCAAATTCCGCAACGCGCTGCTCGTCTCCGAAGTCGCGCTCGCCTTGGTCCTGGTCATCGCCGCCGCGCTCCTCACCCAAACCTTTCTGCATCTGCTGCGCGTCGATCCCGGATTCAATCCTTCGCGCACGCTCACTTTCCAACTTTCCCTCCCCTCCGCGAAATATCCGGACCAAGCCCACATCGTCACCCTGTATCAATCCGCGCTCCACCAACTCCAGGATCTTCCCGGTGTCGAATCCGCCGCCATCGTTTCCACCGTTCCGTTGGGCGGCCCCACCCAAAGCACTGGGGTGCGCATTCCCGATCACCCCGCCCGCGACTCGAGCGGTGGTCCATTTGCCAACTACACCATGGCGTCGCCCGGATATTTTTCTGCCGCCGGCACTACTCTCCTGCGCGGCCGCGATTTCACCGAAGCCGATACCGCCACTTCCCTGCCCGTGACTGTCATCAACAACGCCATGGCCAAAAGTTTCTGGCCCAACTCCGACGCTATCGGCAAGCAAATCGGCCCCGGCAGTCTTCTCTATCCCGCGGCCACCGTCATCGGCATCGTAGCGGACACCAAACGCCTCTCCTTGCGCGAAAAACCCGATCCCGAAATGTTCGTGCCTTACACCCAAAAAGTTTGGCCGTCGCTGCTGACCATGGACGTCGTGCTGCGCACCAAAAACGATCCGGCCGCGGTCACCGCCGCCGCACGTGCAGCGATTNNCAGCGATTCACTCCGTCGATTCGGATTTGCCACTCGCGAATGTCTCTACCCTCGCCACTCTGGTCGATGATTCGGTAATCCAGCAGCGCTTCGCCATGTACGTCATCGGCGCCTTCGGCGCGCTCGCGCTGCTCCTTGCCTCCATCGGCATGTACGGCGTCATTTCTTACTCCACCACGCAGCGCACCCAGGAAATTGGCATCCGCCTCGCGCTCGGCGCGCAACGCCGCGACGTCATGGCCATGGTTCTCGCTCACGGCGGCCGCCTCGCCGCTCTCGGCATCACCATCGGTCTCGTCGCCGCGCTGGCCCTCGCTCGCACCCTGGCCAGCTTTCTATACGGCGTGCAACCCGCCGACCCCATCACCTTCGCCGCAGTAGCTCTGCTGCTCTGCGCCGTCGCGCTCCTGGCCTGCTACCTCCCAGCCCGCCGCGCCATGCGCGTCGANNGGGAGAAGCTAGCCAGCCCGTAAGGGCTGGGTAAACAGGGGCGAGTCATTCGAGCGCCACAGGTGCGACACGGCCTTTGTTCCGCGAACCGCGCACGCATTCTGCTTTTTTTTTGACGAGGAACAAAAATGAATCTGCTTCACAAATGGCTTTCACAATTTCGCGCCACCTTCCATCAAACCACCCACGATCGCGAACTCGCCGAAGAAATCGAATCCCACCTGCAACTGCACATCGACGACAACCTCCGCGCCGGCCTGCCTCCCGCCGAAGCCCGCCGCCAAGCCCTCCTGAAATTCGGCGGCGTCGAATC
>PMHK01000139.1 GCA_003156635.1 Acidobacteriota bacterium
AGCAGGGCTACCTCTCACGTATTCAGTCCCAGCCAACGACACGGCCACGCGGTTCTGCACAAACCTTGTAACAGGGCCCGAACGACGGGCCCACGGAAAGGAGAAGGATCGAAATGCCAATTCTGAAAGCGCCACCCAAACTCATTCGAAACGCAACGATTCAGGTCCGCGTAGAGGAGGAAGTCGATCTCAAATTACGAAAGTATGCTGAGTACATCGGTTCCACGCCGGCGTTCGTTGTCGCCGAGTCACTCAAACTGCTTTTCCATAAGGACACGGAATTCCGTGAATGGTTCGCGCATCATGACGAGGTACCAGGTCCTTCGAAGGACGACGAACTGACCAAGAAAGACGAGTCTCATACATCACGGGGCAACGAAACATTGTTCAGCAACGAAACGCGGCGAACAGCAAATAAATAGCCGAGACTTGAACTTCTTACTCCCCCGGAAATTAAAAGCAGAGGAGAGGGCCATGGAAGTGCAAATCCCGCACGAAAACGGCCGGCCTGTCGAGCGTCACTACGCGGTGGATGAAGTGGCGGAGATGTGGCACCTAAGCCCTGATAAAGTCCGCGATCTGTTCGAGCATGAACCGGGCGTACTTGTAATCGGAGATCCGTCCCCTCGTCACAAAAGGCGGTATCGCACGCTTCGTATTCCGCAGATGGTATTAAACCGCGTTCACACGCGACTGGCCGTGAGGCCGACGCCTTCTTAGAGTCACGATATGCTCACGCTTTATCGCCGTCATCGAAGAAGCTGTAAGCACCGCGCGAAAGGACGAAAGCATCGTCATTGCCAATGTCCGATTTGGGTAGACGGCTACCTCTCTGGGACGGAAGTACGAGAATCCCTCAGGGTCCGTGACTGGCAGCAGGCCCAGGAGATAATCCGCGGTTGGGAGATCGAAGATCGTCGCACCTCGCGTCCGATGCGAAAGACACTCTCTGACTGCTGGCAGGAATTTCTGGTCGATATTGAAGCCCGAAAACTCCACGAGTCAACAATAAGAAAGTACAGACTGCTACAGCGGCAGATGCAGGAGTTCGCTGTGAGCAAAGGACTGCAATTTATTGACGAATTTGACTTGTCGACGCTCAGTGCGTTTAGGTCGCACTGGAAAGACGGTCCACGCTCAAGCGCAAAGAAGCTAGAGCGCATGCGCGCATTTCTTTGGTTTGTGCAAAGACGGAATTGGATTCTTAACAACCCGGCAATAGAACTAAAAGCACCGAAGGTCACTCTCTGTCCGACCTTGCCATTCAGTAACGAAGAGGTGCATCGAATTCTTGTCGCCACAGACCAGTACAGAAATGAAATGCCAAGTCATGGAGTTGAGAACGGTAGGCGCATTCGAGGCTTAGTGCTATTGCTTCGATACAGCGGTATGCGAATTGGAGATGCGGTGAATTTGAATATCGAACGCCTAAAAGGCAACCGCGTTTTTCTATAAAGACTGGCGTTCCCGTGAATACAGTCCTTCCTGATTTTGTCGTGTCCGCGCTCGCGGCGACGCCAAGAGTGACCGAGAAATTCTTCTTTTGGAGCGGCAGCGGGAAACTGGAGAGCATTGTGCGGAGCTGGCAGACACGCTTACGCAAACTGTTCAAGCTGGCAAATATACAGGACGGACACGCCCACCGATTCCGTGACACGTTCGCAGTCGAATTGCTCCTCGCCGGTGTGCCAATCGAAAGGGTGTCAGTTCTACTTGGCCACCAAAGCGTGCGGATCACTGAAAAGCACTACGCTCCGTGGGTACGTGCGCGACAAGAGCAATTAGAGGCTGATTTGAAGCGCGCGTGGAGCCGGGACCCACTCGTACTCTCTCAAGGCGAGGGACACGGAGAACGATGTTCCCGTAACTAACCTAGTTCCTACGGGAAATGATGGTGCCCGGGGTGGGGGTCGAACCCACATGCCCCGTGAGGGACAGCAGATTTTAAGTCTGCCGCGTATGCCATTCCGCCACCCGGGCGTCGCGCGGAAAACACCAGAAATGAAAGGTTAGCATGAGGCTTGGCTGGAAGGCACGCGCTCGGCTGAGAGAAATTCGCACTGGCCGGCAGGCAACATTGCCACGGTGGTGATAGGCTGGGCCGCGGTAACCCTGGAGGCGAGGCGTGCCATGCGCAAACCGATTGTAGTGGTGGGCAGCATCAATCTGGATTTGGTCGCGACCGCCGATCATGTGCCCTTACCCGGCGAGACGCTGACCGGCAAGTCGTTCAATACCTTTCACGGTGGCAAGGGAGCGAACCAGGCGGTGGGCGTAGGGCGACTGGGATTTCCGGTCAGCATGGTTGCAAAGGTGGGGGATGACGCGTTTGGAACGGAATTGAAGGCGTCGCTGCGAAAGGCGAAAGTCGAAGTGAAGGCGGTCAAGACGGTCACCGGTTCTTCCGGCGTCGCACTCATCAATATTGGTAGCGACGGGCAAAATAATATTGTGGTCGTTCCGGGTGCCAACGGAAAATTGCTGCCGAAGGATATTTCGGCAAATTCTGGGCTATTGCGAAAAGCAGGGATGATCCTGGCTCAGCTGGAGATTCCCTTGATTACGCTGGAGACGCTGGCGGTATTTGCGCATCGCAACAAGATTCCGTTGATGCTGGATCCAGCGCCAGCGCGGGAATTGCCCGGGGGAGTGTTGCAGGCGGTGAGCTGGATCACCCCGAATGAAAGTGAAGCACGCATCTTGTGCGGGCTGGCGCCGAACGAGGCGGTAACTCCGCGGACAGCAGCGCGCTGCGCCGATCTGCTGTTGGCCCGCGGACCAAAGAATGTCGTGATCAAAATGGGTGCGCAGGGCGCTTATATTGCCACAGCCGACGGCGCGCGCCAGATGGTCCCGTCATTTACAGTGAAAGCGGTGGATACTACGGCGGCTGGCGACGCGTTCAACGCCGGTTTTGCGGTGAGTCTACTGCGTGGCAAAGAGCCGCGCGAGGCGGCGCGGTATGCATCCGCGGTGGCTGCCATTTCAGTAACCAGAAATGGCGCGCAGCCTTCGATGCCGTCCGCCCGCGATGTGGAGCGATTTTTGAAATCACAGGATTAGTGACAGGCCCACAAGATCTGCGCATCCGTTAGCTGGCGAGTTGGCCGGGCAGCGGCTTTTTCTGGAGACAGTACAAGACCAGTTCCACCCGTGTCGAAACCCCGAGCTTGTCGAATATCTTGAACAAATAATTTCGGGCGACTACCAGCTGGCGCGGGGCTGGACCTCACGGGCGGTCGTGCTCACCAGCTACGCGGTTGTTCTGTTTTTGGCCGCGGCGGGGTTGGCGACGCTGGGAAGGGGCAGCGCGAGGGTGACTGCTTGTCTCATCGCAGGCGCGATTGCAGCGGTACTCGCGAGAATCGACCGATTCCGTGCCGGATCGCCGCAGGCTCAGCGGAGCCACGCACCTGTCGGCGACGAATTTCTGACCTCGAAACGAGGCGAGCAGATGAACAGTCTTAGGTAGTGGAAGACGTCGAAATCGTGCGCGTCGTCCGGCGATTTCGTTCCTTAGACGTGGAAGCTTTCAACACGCTGCCAAGTTGCACCAGCAACCTCCGCAGTTTGGCCCGCTCTTCGAGCTCCATATCCACCACTTCGAAGGCTCTGGCTTGGGTATTTGCGTCGCGTACGATGGCCTGAACCTTTACCGGCTTTTGCGAGGTGGTCAGGCGCAGGGTAACGATGCTTCCCGGATGCAGACTTTGCTCCGAGAAGGCCACGCCGCCGCCCAGCGCGAGTTCGGGAATATCGAGCTGGCAGTTTTCCTTCAGGTTTGTCGTGGTCGCGGTTACGTGCTGCTCGAGGCGCAGGCGCGGATAGCGGCGCTGCCGGATAGCCGGCGATTCTGGATCGGCTTCGAGCGGCTCGATGGAGAACTCGGCGACGCTCAAACCGCTGCGCGGAACGAAATGCCGCACCCATTCCGGATCAATCTTGATCATGGATTGAGAAGCTACGAGACGGAGCTCGCTGGGACTGGCCCACCGAAACGCGCGGCGGCCTTCCGCGATTTTACGCAAAATCGACTCGGCGCCGGCGGTACGCAGGCGGCCCAGAGCTTCAATGGCTTTGAGCCTCAGGTAGTCCGTGCCATCCTTCGGCAGATCGCCTTCGGCGAGCCGCAGCAGGCGCATATCCGCATCCTGCTCGCCGCTCATTCCGATTTCGTCAACGGCGAGCGGACGCACCAGAGGATCAAGGGCATCGAAAATCTGCAAGAGCAAGTGTCCACGATCCGCGGAGCCGCTGCCGGAGATCTGGCGGACGACGCGGTCGTGGGCCGAACGCTTCCACTCCGCCATGCGGCCGGGAAGGATTTGCTCGACCGATTCCGCATCAACGCGTACCAGGAGCCCCAGTGCCTGGATGGCTTCATTGGGTCCGCCGGAGCGAAGCTGCTCGCGCAAATGATCCACCGCTTCGGGGCCCAGCGAGTTCATGACTCCGAGGAGCAGGTCGCAGTCCTCGCGGAAGCCGGAGCGGCTGAAGCGACCGGCGACGTGTTGAGACGCAATCAGCGGCATTCTACGCAATAAATCGGTAAGCCCCGATGGCACGTTGCCTTTTCTCAGGGCTTCTTCCAGGAACTCCGGCAAGCGGTCTTCGATTCCGATGCGCGGGCGAAGATTCTTGCCCACACCCGGGCGCTCGGTTTCCACATAATCGACGAGTTCCACGGCGCGCTGGATCGCAGGATAAGAGCGGTTGTCGGTGGCTTCCTGCGAAAGGCGCACGAAAGCGGCACCGACCAGGCTCTGTAATTCTGAATCTTGTTCCTCGGCCAGCTGTACACCGACCAGGCGAATGGTGCTCAGCAAAAGGCGTTCGTCACCTTTCGCAAAGGTGGCCGCGAGTTCAGCTAGCCCGGTTGCAGTCTGCCGACGGGTCGCGGTTGATTTATTGGTGATGCAATTCGCATAGTTGGTCAGAATTCTTTCGGCTTCGTCATTCTTGCCGGCAGCCATCAACTGCTCGATATATTCACGTACCTGAACGGCCGGGACGCACCAGGCTTCCGCTGACTCCAGCACGCCTTTACGTTTTTCTTCGGGGATCTGCGACCAGAACTGCTGGGCCAGCATATCCACGTGCGATTGCACGTTGATGCCGTGGCGCGCCATTTTTTCTTCGTACACGCCGAGGATCTTGCGCAGACCGTCGAGTTCCGTGCTCATTTCGTCCAGAACCTGGCGGACCGCGTTCACTTCGATGTCGCCATGCTCGTAGCTTTCCATCGCAAAACGAACGGCGATGTGCTCGGCCAACTTCAAGAGCATGGGTTTGTCTGCAACTTCCGACGGCGCTTGAGACGCCAAAGCCGACAAGGCCTGGCTGACCGTAAAGCGGGCGCGACGCGGAAGAGTGGAAAGCCGCGATTGAAAGGCCGCTGCTTCAAGTTTGTCCTTGGGAGATTCAGTGGTCCTGGCAATCTGCCCCAGCATTTGCAAAATACCTTTGAGTTCGTCTTCGTGAATCGACATCAGTCCGGTTTCGACCGCCATGGAACCGGCGCCACTACGAGCATCGCGGCTGCCGCGAATTGCCGCGGTCGCATTGCCCCAGCGGCCAGCTGAGCCACTGCCGGAATCGGCACCGGGACCTGCAGGATCGTTCCACACTCGAGCGCTGGAGCCGCCGGGACCACGTTTGCCGGAATCTTGAGGTGCGCCGGAACCACCGCGGGTTCCCTCTCCGAGCGGCACGCCCGGAGCGTAGCCCAGACCGCGTCCGCCGCCGTTCGTGCCGCGATTGCCGCCACCGGTTGGAACTCCGTTGCCGCCTTCGCCGCCTTCTTCCGTAAATCCACCGCCTGCCGCTACACCTGAAATCGAATTGCCGCCTTTTGACTTCTTGCCACCTTTACCTCGCCGTCCTTGCGATGCGTTCGCGTCATCATTCTTGTTGAACCAGAAACCCGCCGCGTCCGGTGCAAGGGGCGCGCCCCCTTCCGTTCCCTCGCCGATAATGTTCCAAGTGCTCGGAGCCGAGCCGCCACCCGAGCCTGAGCTCGAACCTGATGCGGCGCCAACGTCGTCGCCACCGCCCGCAAATCCTGCACCAGGTCCCTGTGCGAGATTCGCTGAGCCTTCCACGTACACCGGATTCCCGCCGCCGCCGTTAGATGGAAAGTCGCGAATTACTTCCGCGTTTTCCATCTCATATACCGTTTGGCCTGTATCTGCATCGCCGGAGGCGTAACCACGCCCTCCGTTTCCGCCTTGACCACTACCATTGCCGTACCCAAATCCACCGCCGCCCGGACCGAATCCCTCGCCGCCGTTATCGTTGCCGCCGCTACCAGATCCATCTCCCGATCCGCCCGAACCTTCGCCATTCCCGCCGCTGCCGTCGCCAGCGCCGCGGCCACGATTTCCCTTCTTGCCTTCCGCCGCCATGATCAGTTGCAGCAATTTCTCCGGATCACTGAAAAGCTCGTCCGTTTTCTCCTGACTCATGCCAACGGTGTGTGCCGCGATTTGCTGCGCGACAGTCGAGCGAGCAACCGCTGAATCCGCGGGCACAAAGCACACTTCGTTCACATGGATGTGCGGGTCGCCTTGGAGGGCTGCTTTCAACTGTTCGGCGAGCTGGGTTGGCTTGGTGCCGGTTCCAGTGGGAAATCCGCGAACAAAACGGGCTAGACTGCCCTGGGTTACCTGGGGAGCAAAGTGAATGCTGGCAATGCCCGCAGCGGAAAGCATTTGAGCAAATCCGCGCTCGGCGGCGGCGGATTCGAGGGGTGTACCATCCAGGAGCAGTTGGTCTCCGGAGACGGCGAGCAATACCCCTGCTTCGTTTTCCGTGCCGGAACCGAGCGCGGTATGCAGCTCTTGCCACGCGGTGGCATATTGTTTGGCGGTGCGCGGATGACCAAAGTCGTACATTCGTGCAAACTTGAGGAGGATGTTTAGACTGCGCACGAATGCGCGGGCCGCAGCTGGCCGAGTATTGGCGTTCATAAAAGTGTATGGGGCTGGAGCCCCGCCTCTGCATGCAAATATGAGGTTTAGGTGCTGCGCGGGCAATGGTACAGGTGCGCTACTTAGTACTACCCCCTGGTTTGGGGTGTTGCTGGGCGGAAGGTTCTAGGACGAATTAGGGGCGGAAACGCTTCTGCAGCCAGGCTTCCAACTCGTTGACCCGCCCGAGGATAGTGAGGGCGCCGAGTCGTTTTAATGTGGCGCCACGCTGGCGCCGCTCTTCGCCGTCGCGCGGTAAAACTCCGATAAAAGGCACCTTGGCGGCTTTTGCGGCCAAAGCGTCGTCGACGGTATCGCCCAAATATAGAGCGGTGGACGGATCGCGGCCCGCCAGGATTTTGAGCAGGCCATCCGGAGCGGGTTTGGGACGCTTGGCCCGTTCGACGGTCATGATTTCGCTGAAGAGCTTCCGGACTTTGTTGCGATCGAGGGTGTAATCCATCTCGCGGTAGTAGCGGCCGGTGAAAATCGCTAGTTCTGATCGGCGGCCCAGCCTTCGGAGAGCAGCCGGAGACAAGAGCCAGCGTTCGCCGAGGACGAAGCCGTTGCCATTTTTTCCCCAGTAGAGTTGCTGAAACTTTCTTTTGATTTGTTTGAAGGCAACGTTGAAACCGAGTTCCTGCACCCAGGTGGTGCAGAGTATCCAATCGTCATTGAACCCGGGGCGATTTTTCCAGGAATGGAACTCGCGCACGGTGATTGGTTTTTGGGTGAAGAACCGTACGGTTTCAATGGCGGTGCGATGAAACGATTGGCGCGTGTCGACCAGGACGCCGTCGACGTCGAAAACGATGATAGCGGGATAAGCTGATTTTGAAGCCGCGCGGGTGCGAGTGGTTTTGTTTTTCGTTTTTGGCCGGCGGTTGCGGGAATTAGGAATTGGAGTTGCCCGATTCTTCATCGTCCGGATCTTCCAGGGAATGCTTGGACGGGTCCGGTTCGGTCTCGGTCGCGTCTTCGGTTTCCACGCCGGAATTCAGCGAATCGGAGGACCAGCCTTCGCCCGCGACGGGATCTGGAAGTCCGACACCGGCGATGGATTCCGCAACTGGTTTGACGTCCGCAACCGGAGAAATTGCCACGGCGGCCGCTACTTTCGGAGTAGATGCCGCGACCGGCGGGGCGCTGGCTGCGGCAGCCGCTTCCGCGGCCCTCAAGGTTTCCAGCCGCACCTGCAAAACTTCGGCGAGCAGCTCCACGATTTTTTTCGCGCCCGCGCCGGCGGGATCCCTGGCCGGGTTGTAGGCTGTGATTTCAATAGCAGCGAGATTTTTCTGTTGGGCGAAAACCAGTAAAGCCTGACGAACGTCATCGAACGACAACCCGTTCGCGCTGGGATAATTTGTAGCGGCGAAATCTGAAATTACGTCGACGTCAAGGTGCAAAACAAATTCGTTGCCGCTGCCGCGAATGCGCTCGACCGCGAGCTTGGCGCTGTCGCTTGGGCCGTGACGCTTTACATCTGCCACTAGATAGCGACGCAGCGGCGAAGTCGCCAGCACCGTTTCTTCCGGCGGGTCGAGCCGCGAGACGCCGAACAGTGCGAGATCGGGCTCTCGCACCAGAAAAGGCTCACTCCAAAAACGAACCAGCTCGGGCGCGCCGCGTCCAGTCAAATGCGAAACCACCATGCCGTCGAGGCAGCCCGAGGGAGTGGTAGCGGGAGTGTTGAGGTCCGCATCCGCGTCCATATAAATCATGCCGACGTGGCGGAAATAACGGCGCGCACCCGCAACAGTGGCCAACGCGATCGAACAATCTCCGCTCAAAATCACCGGAAGCGCGCCGGACTTCACGGCTTGCTCCACGCGCGGTTTCAAGGTTTCGATCGATTTCAGAACGGCCGGAATATTGCGTGCGCGAGGGCTTTCGGTATCTGGTTTGAAAACTTGGGATGGGTCGTCGCCGAGATCGACTACTTCATAGCCGACCGAACGCAAACGGTCAATCAATCCCGCGGCGCGTAATGCAGCTGGTGCGCCTTCGCTTCCGGCGGACATCGCAGCCGCGCTGGTGGGCGCTCCCAGCAAAGCAATTTTGTTCGATTGGCGGACGATTTTTACCGCCACTCAGCCGCTCCTTGGCGCAAATGCTCGTCTCCGGATGGCAATGTTCTTAACGGGCCCCTTGTCTGGCCGCCAGTTCTGGCGGCAGCGTGAAGCGAACGTCTTCGCGAATCAAATCGAGGTCCCGATGATTAGTAAAACCAAAGCTAGAAAGCCGCTGGCTGACCTGCTCGACGAGAATTTCCGGCGCCGACGCGCCAGCGGTGAGGCCCAGGGTCTTTACGCCGTCGAGCCAGGAGGCGTCGATGTCATTCGCGTCTTCGATCAGGCGGGACGCTACTCCAGCGCGAATTGCAACTTCTACGAGGCGGTTCGAATTCGAGCTATTCGCCGAGCCCACCACCAAAATCAGTTCGACCTCGTGGGTCAGAGCTTCCACCGCTTCCTGACGGTTCTGGGTGGCGTAGCAAATATCGTCCGAGGCCGGGCCGACGATCGCCGGGAATCTTTGGCGCAGCCGCGCCACGATTTCCTGGGTGTCATACAGCGAAAGCGTCGTCTGAGTCAGAAAGGCCAACTTCGCAGGATCGGGCACGACGAGCTGATCCACTTCTTCCACGTTGCCCACAATAATTGTGCGGTCCGGCGCTTCTCCAGAGGTGCCGACGATTTCCTGATGATCGCGGTGTCCGATCAGAATTAAAGTGCGGCCTTCGCGCGCGAATTTCAACGCTTCCAGGTGTACTTTGGTCACCAGCGGGCAGGTCGCATCGACGACGCGCAATTGCCGCTCTTTGGCCTCTACGCGGACCTTCGGCGGCACACCATGCGCGCTGAAAACCAATACAGATCCCACCGGAACTTCTTCGATGGTCTCGACAAAAATTGCGCCGCGCCGCCGCAGCTGATCGACGACGTACCGATTGTGAACAATCTCATGATGCACGTAAACGGGATTGCCGTAGGCCTCCAGCGCCAGTTCGACGATGTCGACGGCGCGAACGACGCCGGCGCAAAATCCGCGTGGGCGCACGCGCACTAGTGTCTTGGCGCCGTGATTGGTTCCGTGAATGGTAGTCAGCGTCAAAGCAATCTCCGGGAAGCCCTTTTATTTTACCTGAACCATTGGTTCCCGGCTACTTCGTTCGCTTTTGTTGTGCTGCGTGAGATTGGCGATTACTTCTGCGTGGACAGCAGACTACGACGGATTCGTGGCGCCTGGACGATTGGGGGGTAGCCGGAACTCAGGAGGCAGTCAAACAATAACCCGGTCATCTCGAAAGACCTTGCAGATCAGGCCGCGTAGACCAAGGCCACCGTCTCCGCGACTCCGGTGGGGTCTTCGGCCACACGAACTCAGTTACTGTGCGGATTCCGAGCGTGGAGTGCGAAAAGGCTTTCTGCTGGTTTCTTCCAGGCTGGCGTAGCCGCGACGCGCCGAATTCGAAATTACGCGAATCCCCGCCTCGGCAAAATCCAGTCCACGCTCGCCCAGCGCGCCCAAAGCGTAGACGGTTAGAGCGATGCAGAAGAAAACGGCAAATCCCATGCCAAACAGCAGTTCGGCGGCGAGCAACTCGCGAACGAAATAAATCTGCAGCACGAAAAAAATCGCGAAGATCGTAAGCATCCCCTTACGGACTTTCGCCTTTTCCGCGATTCGCTTCAGCGCCAACCCGATTGTTTCAATGTGACGTTTCATGGCCCTCGTTGACCTTCACCTTAGTAGATGCAAGGGCAGACCCACTTGGACCACTTGTAACTGGTTGATAGGAAAAGGGGTGAAACGAGCGCGGATTTGGGGATGCAGGAAAAAGGGAAAAGTGATTTCCTTCAAGACGAACAGAATGGCCAGCTATGAGAACAAGGAAGCGACGTTTTTTGTCAGAGTGAAAAATAAATTTTTCGTGAGTGCGATTCCAAGGCGAAAGTCCCCGAAAACGAGACTCTTCGCTCTATTTTTGTGCGGATAAAACTGTAGGTGCGGCTTTTCGGAAATTGCGTCTCGGCGATGCGTGAACTTAGCGCCCTTCGAAAGGATATTTATCCTGCGCCAGTACGGCGTCCGCGATCCGACGGCGAATCGCGATGGTGTTTACCGGCGCATGCTTCGCGAATCGGCGCAGAACCGCGAGTTGCGTGGTAAGGGTGTCGCCGTCGGCGCAGCCCGCCAACGCGACGCGCGCGTCTTTTTCCACTCGATCCATCGCGTCGTAAATAAACGCCCTTGTTGCATCGCCCATCAACGCGGCGGCGGAGCTTTTTGCGGCAGCGGCTTTCTGGGTGCGGCGCAGGCAGGATTCCATGCCGTACACGTCCATCACGATGTTCGCGAGCGACGCCATGATTTCTTGTTCTTCTCCTAGTTTTTCGCGGAATTTTTGCATCGCGGTGCCGGAAGCCATCAGGAAAATCTTCTTGGCCTGCTCGACCGACTTTTCTTCTTCGGCGAATTCGCCTGACGGGCCTTCCTCGAACGACGGGCCGGCGAGAATTTCCTCCTGCAACTTCATTCCGGCAGGAATCAAGGGCAGCACGCCCGCCATCGCGCGCTTCATCAGCATCTGCACGATCAGCATGCGGTTAATTTCGTTGGTGCCTTCGAAAATGCGATTGACGCGGCTGTCGCGATAGGCGCGCGCCACCGGATAGTCTTCATGGAAGCCGTAGCCGCCAAAAATCTGCACGGCTTCGTCGACGCAGAAGTCGAGCACTTCGCTGCCGCCCACTTTGCTGATGGAGCTTTCGATGGCGTATTCTTCGAGCACCTGCATCGACTGTTTGGTTTTATCCGCACTGGCTTCCGAACTCGAGACCGCGGCTTCGATGACGCCGGCCGTGCGATAGACTTCCGATTCGATAGCGAAGATTCGAATGGCCATTTCGCCCAGCTTGCCTTTGATCAGTCCGAAGTCGGCGAGGTGCTTGCCGAAGGCCGCGCGCTCCTTGGCATATTTTGAAGAGGTGGCGAGAACGTCCTTACCGGCGCCGAGGCAAAATGCACCCAGTCCAAAACGTCCGGCGTTCAGGGTGTTAAATGCGACCACGTGGCCGCGGCCCGGCTCGTGCAACAGATTTTCTTTCGGCACGGGCGAATTCTCAAAGAAGAGCGGCGTGGTCGAGCTGCCCTTGATGCCCATCTTTTTTTCTTCCGCGCCAGCGGTGAATCCGGGCGTGCCGCGCTCCACGATGAAGCAGGAGAATTTTTCCCCATCGATTTTCGCGAAGACGATGTAGATATCGGCAAAGCCACCGTTGGTGATCCACATCTTCTGGCCATTCAAAATGTAATTCTTGCCATCGGGCGACAACACCGCGCGGGTACGCGAGGCCAGCGAATCAGACCCGGCCTGCGGCTCCGACAGGCAATAGCTCGAGAGGAGTTCTCCGGAAGCAATCTTCGGCAGATATTTCTTCTTCTGCTCCTCGGTGCCGAAATACACGATGGGCACCGTGCCGATGCCGGAGTGGCCGCCGTGCGAGACCGCAAATGAACCGTAGGTGGCGAGCTTCTCGGCCAAAATTGTCGCCGAGATTTTATCGAGGCCCGCGCCGCCGTAAGCCTCCGGAATTCCGCCGCCGAGCAAACCGATTTCGCCCGCTTTCTTCAGCGCGGTGACCATCGGCCGGTTGTCTTTGTGGGCTTCGAGCTCTGGAATCGCGGGGATCACCTCTTTCTGCATGAATTCTTCGGCCGTCTGGCCGATCAGGCGCTGGTCGTCCGTCAAATCCGCGGGAGTAAAAACATCCTCATGCGAGGTCTTGGTGATCAGAAAAGAGCCGCCACGGTTGAGCGCTTGGGAAACGGGTGCGGTTGCCATGATGCTTCCTCCAGAAATTCGACGATCAAGACGATTCTCTCGCGCCGGCACGCGGCGCACAATGGCTCGCCAGAACAGGACCTGAGAATGCCTGGAATCGCAAAATGCAAGTTTCTAACAAATGTTACAGGCAATCATTTTACCGGAAAGCCTCCCGATTGCAACTGCGAAATACAGGATCAAGCCGGCCATGACTGGCGGCGTTTTTTTGGTGGCTCGCTGCCCCGCGGGACCGGGTGCTGCTAGAATCCTGTGCGGAAGTAGGAGGCACGAATGCCACATCCCGTCGTTCATTTCGAAATTGGCTGTAAGGACAGCAAGAAAACTCAGGAATTCTACAAAACCCTGTTTGACTGGAAAATCACCGAAGCAGGGCCGGCGGCGATGATTGATGCTGGCGGCGGCCCAACCGGGCATATCAGTGCGCTGGGCCACGAGCCGCACCACTACACGATTTTTTACGTGGAAGTTGACGACGTGCAGGCGTATCTCGATCGCGCCCAGAAGCTCGGCGCCAAGACGCTGGTCCCTCCGGTTCCCATTCCCACCGGCACGTTTGCCTGGCTGCAGGATCCGGAAGGCAACACCATCGGCTTGTGGAAACCGGCCACGAAGTAGGCAGGAAAATCATCGACAGGAGTTATCGACATGAATTCATTTGCGGCCCTTCCTCGGATTGTGGCAGCAGTGATGGTTTTTCTTTGGCCAGCTGTGGCTCCGCAGAATCAGGACAAGGCTTCGTCGACCACTGCTGCTCAAAAAGAGCCCGTCCCAACTCCCGGCCCGGAAATGGAGCAACTAAAATTTCTGCGCGGTTATTGGCGATACGTTTCAACCTACGACAAAACAACCTTCTATCCGAACGGCGGAAAAGGCAGTGGGACTTACATCACTACCGAAGGGCCGGGCGGATTTTCGCAGATCGCGGAATTCAGCGGAATCAGCCCCGACGGACGAGAATCTGGTCATGAAGTGACCACCTGGGACCCCGAGGAGCACGTCTACAAGAGTTATGTATTCGGAAATAATTTCCCAGGGTGCATCGTACGCACCGGGCATTGGGATGGGACTACCTTGATTTTCGACGCGGATTTCGTGCTGGCCGGAGCGAAACTACACCTGCAATCGTCCACGGTGGAAAATTCCGATGGCACCGTGACCATTGTGGAGAAATTTGGGGTGGATGGCGGCGAGCTGAAGCCGACACTGACCCTGAAAGCCACCCGCGAAAAAATCTAAGCGACGCGCTCGAAAATCCCAGCGGCGCCCATCCCTCCGCCGACGCACATCGTCACCATTCCATACCGCGCTTTGCGCCGTTCCAACTCGCGCAGAATCGTGGCGGTCAGTTTCGCACCGGTGCAGCCCAACGGATGCCCCAAAGCGATTGCGCCGCCATTCACGTTCACGCGCGACGGATCGATGCCCGCCACCTTCATCACGCTCAGCGCTTGCGCGGCGAACGCTTCGTTGAGTTCGATCACGTCGATTTGATCGAGCGTCAGTCCGGCGAGTTTCAAGACCTTGGGGATCGCAAAAACAGGACCGATACCCATTTCTTCGGGAGGACATCCAGCTACCGCGAAGGCCACAAAGCGAGCCATCGGTTTCAGGCCCAGGGCCTTGGCGCGTTCCGCACTCATCACCACGGACGCGGCCGCGCCATCGCTGGTCTGCGAACTATTTCCGGCCGTAACGACGCCCCGCGCATGGAACGCAGGTTTTAGTTTCGCCAGCGCCTCCACGGAAGTATCGGCCCGTGGGCCTTCATCGGTATCGAACGAAGTCTTGACGGTTTTGGGCTTGGTGCCGCTGTTGGAACCATTACCGGCCGCGGCCTCCATCACGTTGTAACTGACTGCGACTGGGACGATCTCGTCCTTGAATTTTCCGGCAGCAATCGCGGCGATCGCTTTCTGATGGCTGGCGTAGGAAAATTCGTCCGCTTGCTCACGGGTAATTCCATATTTCTTGGCGAGGTTTTCCGCGGTGAGCCCCATGTTCAAGTATGTATCCGGATAATTTTCGACCAGCCAAGGATTGGGCGAAACTTTATTCCCACCCATCGGCAACATGGACATCGACTCGGTGCCGCCCGCGACGGCGACTTCGCCCTGCCCGGCCATGATTCTTTGCGCCGCGATGGCAATGGCTTGCAGCCCTGAAGAGCAGAAACGATTGATGGTCATCGCTGCGGATTCCACCGGGAGTCCGGCGCGCAGTGACGCAATACGCGCGACATTCATGCCTTGCTCGCCTTCCGGCATGGCGCAGCCGATCACCACGTCTTCCACTTCTTTGGGATCGAGGCCTTTGGCTTGCGCCACGGCTTCTTTAATCACAATGGCGCCAAGATCGTCGGGCCGCGTAGTGCGCAGCGTTCCCTTAGCGGATTTTCCCACCGCGGTTCTGACCGAACTGACAATCACAGCGTCATGCATGAGTTCACCTCAGGCGGCATCGCGCAATTCATTCAAGTATCTGATTGCGAGACTATATTGGATGCAGTTGGCGGAAAAAAGCAACAGCGCGGGGTGATCCGCGCTGTTGAGACGACATAAGTCGAAGGCGGCTTTAACGGCTGAACTTGATGGTCACCAGCATTTGCACCGCGATGGGCTGTCCATCCAGCTTCGATGGTTCATATTTCCAGCGTTTCAGGGCATCCAGCGCAGCCTCCCTTAACATAAGCGGACCGGATACCACGTGCATATCCACCACGCTGCCCTTCTGATCGATGGTGGTCTTGATGACGACGTCGCCGCCGATCCCCGCCTGTTTCGCGTTTTGCGGATATATGGGCAGTGCTCTGGAGATTAGCCGGGGTTCTGCGACTTTTCCGCCGGTCACCACCGGGCCCTCGGGGCGAATCTCCGGCGCCGCAGGCGCGGCCATGCTTGAGGAAGAAATGACTCCGGGTAGCGCGTTACCGTTGGAGCTGTCCACGGCGGAGCCTGCGTCTAGCGCGGGAGCCGCGACTTGCTCCGCGGAGTCGGTACGCTGTGCGGTGAGTGGATGCGCATCAGCGACCGATCCACCGAGGATCGCCGCGATCTTGTTCACCGGAGCTTTGGCTGCGACGGGCGATTTGCCGGCGTTCGATGAGCTGGCGCTAACGGTCACGGCGGGCGCACCGGAAGGAACGGCAGTTGCCACCGGACCGCTAACCACGGACTGCGATGCGGAATTCTGTAAAGCGGTCTGTTCCGCCGCGACTTGTTGGGACTGTGCGGTAGGCTGGGACGGTGAGCTGGCCTTCGTCTGCGAGCGGAAGTAGAGTCCTCCGCCGATCACGACCGCGAGCAGCAAGCAGACGCAGACCGCGATCATCATAAAGTTACTCGAGCGTGGCGCTGCCTGAGCTTCTTCGGTTGAATCCAGCGCGCTCTCCAGCCGCGTCGCTGAGGAGGAGCGGGCCGCGCCGAAACTTGCGCCACCGCTAAGACTACCGAAGACGGCGCGTGAACTTTCCGCCGGCTTTTCCTCGACCGCGGGAGCTTGCTCTTCAATGCCCGCGGCTGCGGTGGCAGAGATGGCCGACGAGCTCGCCACTGGGGCAACTTCATCGCCGCGAAGTTCGCTCAGGGTTAATTGCGCAGCGGGCGCCGGAGCGCTGGCATCTGGGAACGGCAAAACGCCGCTGAGTTGCGGTGCAACGTCCTCTTCCAAAGGTATCCGGCTCTGCAAGTTCTCGATCTTGGGAAGTTCAATTTTAGGAAGCTCGAGCGCTGGAGCTTCTGCGACTGGCGCCGGCCGAACCGGCGCGACGGGCTTTGAAGACAAACCGGCGCTACCGGCTTTGAGGGTCGAGGTTAGGTCGGCAGCAGGCTGCACTTCTTCTTGCGTGCCGATCCAGACAAATGGCGTTTCTTGTTTCGGAGCCGGAGGCGCGGGCGGCGGCGGAACGTACGTCGACTGGTTGACCCGGGGCGCGACCGCCGGAGGCGGAGGTGGCGGCGGCACAAATGTGGGTGGCGGCAGCGGCGCCGGTGTCACTTGTGCGACTGGAGCATTAACAATCGGCGCGGCGGTAGGCGCGACCGGTGGCGGAGCAATCACCGGAGAGACCGCGGGCGTGCTCAAGACTGGTTGTACTTCTTTCACCGGCATAACGACCGGAGGCGGAGCCGGAACCACGACGGGCGGTTTCGGCGCCGGTGCGGACACCACCGGAGCAGGAATTACCGGCGAACTGGAAACGGCCGGAGGAGCTGCCGCAACCGGAGCGACCGGACTGCCTGCAGAAAATTGCACTCCCCAATAGCCTTCCTGTTTATGAGTGAATTCAACTTCCACGTAGCCCTGCATGTTGGTGAAGGTTCGAACTTTCACCACGCGGCAGATGGCGTCCTGGCGGGTCTTCAGATTGGTGACGACGAGCATCTGTCCGACGGTTACGGCGGTGGACATGCGGATGACGCTGCCCTGCGGGAAGACAATCATGGTGCTGGTTTGTTCTTCAAATGGCTCGGTGCGCGGCGCAGAGCCAGCCGGCGCATCACTGACGCGCGAACCGTGGACTTTTACTGGGATTTCTACAGAGCGTGCGTCGGCTCGCAACTGACCGCCCGCAGCGGGAGTAATCGGCTTGGCTTGCGGCGCAGCAGGGCGAGGCGATGCGACTTCGCTCGCGGATCCTGCAAGTTCGACGGAATCTTTTGTGAGTGGTGCCATGGTCGTTAGCGGCAGTACGCCTTCCCCCAAGAAATTAGTGAAAACACCTGTTAAAGATGGATTTTCGAGGGCTATGCCAAATTGCGGAATGGTACTTCGGTACTGTGGGTGGACCTTTTGCGCACACGGCTGCGGCGAGAAGAAAAAGCGAAGTCATCACACAGGAATAACTTTGGCGGAATTCACGCGAGGGTTCTCGACGAGTTAAAGAAAGTTTAATTCAATCCGCCAGGCGGCGGATCATTGTCGCGCAGGGCGCGGTGTCGGTCGCTATTGTGTCGGCTTTGGCCGTTTGCGATATTGCTCGTAGAAATCCGAATGGCGGTTGGCCAAGCTGGTCAGTTGCCCTTTGATGAAAAGATATTTCACCTGGGTCTGAATTTCGAGTGGATCGCCATTGGTCACGATCACGTTGCCTAACTTCCCGGCTTCGAGCGTACCCAACTGATCGCCGAGGCCGAAAATCTGGGCGGCATTCAGCATCACTGCCTTCAGGGCTTCATCATGCGGCAATCCATATGCAACCGAAGCGCCCGCATATTGGGGCAACCGGCGTGAGAAGGACGTCCCGAAGCTGGAAAACGCGAACGGAATTCCTGCCGCGAATAATTCCGACGGCTGAGTCATGGGCTTGTCGTATGGCGTGTCTTCTTTGTCCGGAATTCGTTCGGTCGGCCCTAAAATTATCGGGATTTTCTTTTCCTTCAGCAGGTCTTTTACTTTCCAGGCTTCGGCGCCACTGCCCAAAATCATTTTCAGATTTTGCTTGGTGCAGAATTCCACTGCGTTGCGAATATCGCGCTCGTCATCCGCAATAACCAGCACCGGCAATTTGCCTTGCACCACCGGCACCAATGATTCCAGCTTCAAATCACGTTCATATAACGCGGGCGAACCTTTTTCCTTGGCTTGGGCATAATGCCGCGCGCGATTGAGCCAGTCGCTCAGCTCGTTGACGGATTTGTCGTACTCCTTCTTCGCATCGGAATACGCCTTCTCCTTGATGCTGAAGGTTGCGAAGTCGAAGGTGCGCGTTTGAATCGACGGCCAGTTGATGACCATCGCCACCGAGCGATTGAGCTGCATGTCTTCCATCGTCCAACCCGCAAGGTTGAATGCGGAGGCTTGTCCGGTGATGAGTCCGCCGCCCTGCGCATCAAAACCCGCCGTTCCCGGTGCGGCGATTACTTCGGTGATGCCGCTGGCGCGTGTAACCGGAATGTAAGCACTCGCCGGATTCACGGCGGTGGCGGCGACGAGTTCGGGGTTGTAGTTACCCAGTTCGGTGACATCCAGCGTCGCGCTGACCTGACTGATTTCGCCGAGCCCAATTTGGGTAGCGGCGTCGAACATCCCTGGATAGACTTCGAGTCCGGTGGCGTCGATCACTTGCGCGCCGGCGGGTATTTCGATATTCGCGCCGACGGCGGCGATTTTCCCGTCGCGAATTACGACTGTCCCATTTTCAATCGGCGCTCCGGCCAAGGTGAAAACCTTCCCGCCTTTGATCGCATACGCCGCAGGTTTCGCGTTCTGGCCCAACGACGCGGTCGAAAGCAAAACGCAACCCAGCAGCGCAACGCAGAACCGTTGAATTATCGGTGTCCGGTTCACAGGGCACCTCCGGCAACGGCGCTCGCACTACCATTCGCGTCTTGCGGGGGTTTCTTTTTCGGGTCTGGCTTCTTTTTTGCGTCGGGCTTGGCTCCGGCTTTGTCGCCGGCCTTTTTGTCTTCGTCTTTCTTTTCTTCTGCGGCTTTCTTTTCTTTCGCGAGCAGATCCTGTTTTTCTTTTTCCAGGGCCGCGCGGCCGGCCAGATCTTTCTGGCGGTCGAAGTAAACCTGTCCGTCGATGAGGGTCTGCTGGGCGACGGCGTAGACGCTCAGCGGATCGTGATTGTAAATAACCAGATCCGCATCCTTGCCCACTTCGATGGAGCCTACGCGCTTGTCGATTCCAAGCTGAATGGCCGGATTGATCGTGATCATTTTCAACGCGTCGTTTGCAGTCATCCCGCCGTATTTCATACTCTTGGCCGCTTCCTGATTGAGTTGCCGGGCCTCTTGCGCGTCATCAGAGTTGATGGAGACTACCACTCCGCGCTCGGTCATCAGCGCTGCGTTGTACGGAATCGCGTCGTATGCTTCGACTTTGTAGCCCCACCAATCGGAGAAGGTGGACCCGCCCGCTCCAGAGGCCGCAATTTCGTCGGCGATTTTGTAGCCTTCCAACACATGCTGAAACGTCCGCACCTTGAAACCAAATTCCTTGGCCACACGCATCAGCATCAGAATCTCATCCGCGCGGTAGCAGTGCGAATGAACGTAGCGCTTGCCTTCCATCACTTCCACCAGCGGCTGCAGCTGTTCGTTGCGGCGCGGCGCCACCAAACCTTGTTCTCCCGCTGCCCGGCGCGCGTTGTAGTCGTCCCATTGCTTCTTGTATTCGGTGGCTTCGATGAATGCCTGACGGATCACTTCTTCCACGCCCAGCCGTGTAGCGGGATAACGCGGCGGAATTCCGGGAGGAGGAGTGAACCCGGAACGCTTCGGATTTTCGCCAAGAGCAAATTTAATTCCAGGAAGCGCGCCTTCGAACGGCAGCGCGCTCGCGGGTTTGCCCCAACGCAGCTTGATGACAATCGTCTGGCCGCCAATGGGATTGGCGCTGCCGTGCAAAATATTTGCGCTGGTCACGCCGCCCGCGAGGTCATCGTAGATGCTGATGTCTTCGGGATTCAGGACGTCCGCGATATTAGCCATGGACGAAACCGCGGGCCCGCCTTCGTTGACGCTGCCGTCGACCGCAATGTGCGAGTGGCAATCGATGATGCCGGGAATCACGTATTGTCCAGTGGCATCGATCACGGCGACGCCGTCCGGCGCTTTCAAATCCTTCCCTACCGCGGCGATTTTGCCGTCGCGAATCAAAATGCCTCCGTGTTCGATGTTCCCTTGCGTTACGGTGAAGATTGTCGCGTTCTGAATAAAAATTGTGGACGGATTCTGGGCCGAAGCCGGCCACGCGCCCATTCCCGCGAATATGAATACGATGGCGATCAAGAGGACGCGCTTCATCGGCCCACTCCTTCCACACCTGCGTATCGTCCGGCCTTCACTGCTTCCTCATCGCCAGGCTTTTTGTCTCCGCCTTTATCCGGTGGCGTCTCTTCTTCGTGGATTTCGAACCAGCGGCCATCGACGAATACGTGCTTCACTTTCGTTTTCTCGTTGAAAATGTCGCCATCGGTGACTACCAGATTTGCAATCTTGCCCGGAACGATGCTGCCCATGCGGTCGCCTAGTCCCAGAATGTCTGCGGAATCGGCGGTGAAAGCGCGCAGTGCCGCGTCCGGCGAAAGCCCGGCGTCGATCGCTTTTTTCGCGCTTTTCATAATGTCCTTTGGCCCGGACAAGCCACCTGAATAAAAACCAAACTTCACACCAGCTTTCACCAATGCCGCAGGTGTGCCGGGGGCGCGATCACGAAACCGCAATTCTCGCAAAGTCTGCTCGCCCTCCGGATCCGCATCTTTGCCGCGTTCGGGCCATTTCAGGTTCACCAGCACCGGCATTTTGGCGGAGGCTAGTGCATCGGCCACTTCATAAGCCTGCTGACCGCCGTATAAAACCGCGCGAATTTTCCATTCATTCGCCAACTTGAGCGCGCGCAAGAGTTGCTGCGAATTATTGGCCGGCAACATCACGATCTCGCTGCGCTTCTCAGCTTCGCTCATGACCACTTCAGTGCGGTCGTACGACGGCCTTTCGTATTTGGCGGGATTCGATTCGTAGGCGGGCTCGGCCTGCGAATACCACGCGGTGTCGTCGTACACCTGGCGCACGTAAGCGATCGTGCCCATCAACGAATCGGGGAAGCCGAAAAATCCGCCTACGGGTTTGAAGGAAATCGGCACCGAGGCGTAGACGCGCACGACGTAATCGCCTGCGCGATCGCCGGCCAGATTCAGAACTGCAGCTTGACCGGGAAGAATTCCGCCTTCGGGGACGGTCAGCGTGGTAGTGAAACCGGCGCTGCGCCAGGTCTCGATGCGCTTGTCGTCGGTCTTGATTTCATCGGCAACGACCCGCCACGGCGAAGTTCCGGGCCGCCCTTCCGGGCCCAGAACTACTCCGGCTGGTTTGCCTTTTCCATCGGTGCCGTCGTCAGAAATTCCGACGGTGGTGCCGGCGTCGATCAGCCCGGGATAAACGGTCAATCCTTTGCCGTCGATGACCCAAGCCTCGGGAGGAATCGTGACGCTGGCGCCCACGGCTTGAATCAGGCCTTTGGCGACGACGACGGTTCCGTTTTCGATCGGCGGTCCGGCGACCGGCACTACGCGGGCGTGGGTAATCGCGAAATAGCGAGGCTCGCCGCCTTCGCCGCGGGCCGTAAAAGTCACGCCCACCGCAACAAGCGCGACACTCGAGGCGATCGCGGCCCACCAGAACCTGCGACGTGTGAAACGGGGCGAACGACAAGTTCCGGCACGAAGTTTCATTTCACACCCCTCAGTTCAGCAAAGAAAGATCGGCGAAGTACCGGCGGCGAACCTGCAGCCAAAAAGAAAGCGCTCGATGCTATCGACAGACGGACCCGAAATCAAGCGAGCCGCACGATATCCTGTGTTTTTCTTGGCACACACATCCCGCGTGAGTCCTCAGACGCTCAAAAATGAATTGGGTTACCACCAAAAAAATAAAAAGGGCCCGCCGCCCGAAAATGCCGGGTCAGCGAGCCCTTTGGAGATGCGGTACAGAGGCCGCGCTTAGAACTGATCGAGGAATATACCGTTCGCGACGCGAGTCGAGTCGGTATCGATAAACAGCGCGGTGGTTGGGCTCACAAGATAATAAGTGATACTGAATGGCCCGCTGCCGGTCGACAGCACTGCGGTTCCGCGATTGCCAGCCGGCGTGCCGAAGGTGCTTTTCGCCGGGTTGATCGGCAAAGTGACCGGACCCGACGCGCCGCTGTTCAGGTCCAGAGTTCCGCTGTTGATAACCGGAGCTCCAGAATTGGTCGCGAGTACGACTTCGCCGGTAGCGTCTTGCTCAAACGAGAAGGTCTTTTGCTTGTTTGAGGCGACACCCGTTAGATTCGTCGCAAACGCGCCGGTCAAGTTCGTAGGCGGCGAACTCTGCTGGTATGCAGTGCCGGTTGAGCCGTCGGTGTTGGTGTCAATCTGCACCAGCAACGCAGTGTTGATACTCGTGGTGTAGGCTCCGAATTCAATGGTCCCCTTCGAGTTAGTGATGCTCAGGGTGAAGCGGCCAGGTACATTGCCGGAAGCCAAGGAATTCGTGTAGGTGCCGCCGGTAATGGCCGTCGCAACTTGCGAACCGCCGGAAGTATTGATGTCGAGCAAACCACTTGTGATGCTGCTATTGGTGGCGTTGGTGGTCAAACCAAATACTCCGCCGATCACATAGGGATTGAAATTATTTCCGCCGGAGCTGCCGCCCGCGGTAAACGCGATTCCGCTGGCCAAAGCCGTGGGACTCGCCGGAGCGCTGTAAATCTGCCCGAAGAGCAGAGGAGTCGTGACGGTGCTGTCAGTTTCCACCATGACCGCGTGAGTCTGGTCGATCATGTAAAACGAGAAATTGATCGGCGCGGTGGTGGTCGTAATGGTATTGAGCGTCGTGCTGCTCATCGAAAGTGTTCCGCGGCCATTCGCATCGATGGCCGTGGTGTAGAAACCGCTGAGCGTGACGTCGTTGGTAAATACGGCGGGATCGAAAGCCGCGTCCACAATGTCTTGCGTGTTGGTGGGAGCGTTCGTCGGGCTCACCGGAATGCTGCCGCCGTTCGCCGTGAATGCGCCGGCACCAAACATCGGTACGAGTGTTGGATCCAGTCCGGAATAGCTGAAGACGTAGTTGCCGGCGAGTGATCCGGTGAACGAGCTCGTATTCTGAGCATCGATTGTGCCGCTGCCAGTCGCCAATGTATCGAACTCAATCACCAAACCATGTTGATTGGTGGTCAGGACAAACTGCAGGGTCAACGAGGTGATCGACGGAGTGTTGCTCGAGGTCATAGTGATAGTCATGCTTCCGCGGCCATCTTGAGGATTGATCGTGTACTGTCCACCGGTGATCGCCGTCGCCGGGGAAATTCCGAAGTCGAATGTGGAAATATCGACTTCGCCTCCGGTAATGTTTCCGGTGTTCTGATTCGAAGCGCCGGAAGTGGAGATGCTGCCGACGAGATTAAATGGTCCCCCTTGAGCAATCGCGCTGGGGAAGGCCGAACCGGAATACTGTATGGCGTACTGACCCGTGGATCCATTGCTGGTGAACGAGGCCGACGAATACTGAATGGTTGCGCTGGTGGTTCCGGTATCCGTGCCGCTGAGCGCCGTGATCACCGCAGCCTGCCCCGGCGGCGGAGATAGCGGAGCCGTGAACATTCCGGTCGGGCTAATCGTGCCGTGGCACGGCGTGGTTGCGTTATTTCCAGAAGGCACTGAACAATCGCCGCCGGGAATGCCGTTTACCTGCCAGGTAATGCTGCCAACCGGATTGCCGGCGGCAGTTGCAGTAAATGCTTGCGAGGCACCCGCTGGGACGATGGGGCCGCTGGGTGAAATCTGGAGAGTCTGGGACGCAGTCACGTTCACGATTGCGCTGCCGGTAGAGCCTTGTGACATGGCCATGACCGTGTCGGGCGTCGCTGGAACTGACATTGGAGCGGTATACACGCCAGTGCTCGAATCAATTGTTCCGGCGCCCGTCACCGACCAGGTCACCGTGGCTGGAGTCGTGCCGCCCACCACATTGGCGGTAAAGGTTTGCATTTGGCCGACCGCCACGCTGGGATTCGACGGCGAGACCGTCACTGTGACCGGGCCCGTAGAATTGCCGCTGCTGCTGCAGCCGACCACACCAAAAATGGTTAGAATTGCTACTGCGATTGGAGCAAACAACCTGTGGCTGGTTCGCATTTCAGTTCTCCATTCCCTACGGTCAATTTCGATTTTTACAAGATTGCGGAGTTGCGACGCGACAGACAAATCCTGTTGAATTTACACACTTCAGAAAGTTTAAAACTGGTTAACTCCGGTTACTCCTGTCCCTGCACTTGATTACCGTCGTTGCTGAAATTGGTTCCAATTTAAATAAGCGCTACTGCCTATGGACTCGGGGGGACCCTGATTCGGCTTAAGCTCGTCACCATCGAATCCCTGGGCCATTCACATCCCCGAGACTTAGATACAAAATCATGGGGATAGGTTTCACCGTGGCTTACAAACACCCAACCCGCCACAAAGTTGCTCGATTCGATTCTCAATGCAGCAAGGTGGAACCGAAAATCAGCGGCTAGTTCCGCAGCGGCTTGCCCGTTTTCAGAGTGAACGCCATCCGCTCCTGAGTTTTTCGCTCTCCACACAAGCTGACAAACGCTTCGCGTTCCAGGTCCAGCATGTATTGTTCGGATACCGTTTGCGGCGCGGTGATGCTGCCGCCCGCCAGGATGAACGCCAGCTTGCGTGCCACCACGGCGTCATATTCGCTGGCATATTCGCCGCGCACCAGCATATGAATTCCCAATTTCGCCACCGCCAGAAATTCCTCGCCCAACACTCGAATTTCTGCCGGGGCAGGCGCGTGATACCCGGCTCGCACCATCGCCAGTGCGGTTTGCTTCGCATCGGCCACCAATCGATCGCGGTTCATCGAGAGTTGGTCCGCAGCGCGCAGAAATCCCATGTCGCGCGCTTCTTCCGCGCTGGTGGAAACGCGCGCGGTGGCGACGTTCTGGAAGATCGGCCGCAGCGCGTGGACCAGATCGCTGGCGTCACCGCTCGAAGCGTGTTCATTCGCGCGAATCGCCATTTCCTTGGTGCCGCCGCCTCCGGGAATCAGTCCTACTCCGACTTCGACCAGGCCCATGTAGGTCTCCGCCGCGGCTTGAATGCGCGCCGAGTGCAACGGAATTTCGCAACCGCCGCCCAGCGACAGGCCAAAGGGCGCGGCGACCACCGGGCGCGGGGCGTACTTGATGGCCATGTTCACGCGCTGGANNAGTTCATCCCATTCGCCTTCTTGCGCGCCCATCAGCACCATCATCAAATTGGCGCCTACTGAAAAATTCGAAGCTTGATTGGCGATGACCATCGCTTCGAATTCGGTGTCTAGTTTTTTCACTCCGGCATGCAACATGGCCACCAGATCGCCGCCGATGGCGTTCATCTTCGAATGGAACTCGCAGCAGATCACGCCATCACCCAAATCGATCAAGCTCGCACCCGAGTTTTTCTGAACCACGGGCGTGCGTTCTTTCAGCGACTTGAGAATTATGATGCCGCTCGGCTCTTCCACTGGCTTCATCGTCCCCGAGGGAAAGTCAAAATACTTCGCGTGGCCTTTTTCCGATTCGTAGAATGATTTTCCTGGCGACGCCAGTACTTTTTCTACCAGCGGCGGCACCTTCTTGCCTTCCGCTTGCAGCGCCTTGGCCATGCGCTCGACTCCAATCGCGTCCCACATTTCGAAGGGGCCGAGTTCCCAGGCAAATCCCCAACGAATGGCGCGATCCACATCCACCACGTTATTGGCGATCTCCGGCATCAGGCGCGCGGCGTACAAACAGGTTTCGCTCAGTACGTTCCAGATGAATTTGGCCGCTTTGTCGCCGCCTTTACCCGCGAGCGCCGGCGCCACCAGCGCACGCACGCGTTCGCGCGTGTCTTCGATTGCCTTTCCGGCTTCGATGGATCCGAATTTCGCTTTCTGCCGCGCCCGGTATTCCATCTTCTGCCAGTCCAGCGTCAGAATTTCCTTTCCGCCGGAGGCGCGATCTTTCTTGTAGAAACCGCCGCCGGTTTTATCGCCGAGCCAGCCGCGCTTCATCATTTCTTCCACGAACGCGGGAATTCGATAGGTCTCGCGCTTCTCATCGTTCGCGGCGGTTTCGTAAATGTTGCGAACCACATGCACCAAAATGTCGAGCCCAACCAGATCGCCGGTGCGGAACGTCGCGGATTTAGGCTGGCCGATCGCCGGGCCGGTGCAGGTATCCACTTCTTCGATGGTCATATCCAGCGCTTGCATCTGGTGCAGCGCATTTAGCATGGAAAAGGTGCCGATGCGGTTGGCGATAAAGTTCGGCGTATCTTTCGCGCGGACCACGCCTTTGCCCAAGCGCAAATCGCAGGTTTCATCCAGCAACTGCAAAACTTCCAATTTCGTTTTCGGCCCGGCGATCAGTTCGACCAGCTTCATGTAGCGCGGAGGATTGAAGAAATGCGTGCCGGCCCAGTGCTGCTGAAAATCTTCGGAGCGGCCTTCGGCGATCAGGTGAATGGGCAGGCCCGAAGTGTTGGAAGTGACGATCGTCCCGGGTTTGCGCAGCGCTTCGACTTTCGCCAGCAAATTCCGTTTAATCTCCAAATTCTCCGCGACCACCTCGATAATCCAATCGACTTCCGCGCACCAAGCGAGGTTGTCTTCGAAATTCCCAGGCGTAACCAGACGCGCAGTTTCTGGAGTAAAAAAAGCGGCCGGCTTCGATTTCTTCGCGCCTTCCAGTCCGGCCAGCACGATGCGATTACGCACGGCCGGGCTTTCCAGCGTGAGCCCTTTGCGCTTTTCCTCGGCATTCGCCTCGGACGGAACAATGTCAAGCAGGTAGCAAGGGATCCCGGCGTTGGCAAAATGCGCGGCGATGCGCGCTCCCATGGTCCCCGCACCCAGAACCGCTGCTTTTTCTATTCGACACTTCATCACTCACCTCAACCCGCAAAAAGGCGGCAAGCGAGGTTACAAAAGCAGTACCTGACGGTCAACCTTAAACGCGGCGTTGCACCATTGTGAGTTAGAGTAATTCTAGGGTCAGGTTCGGTAAAGACCGGCTGGGTGGGCATGAGCACTACAAAATGGCTCGGAAAAGCGATCCGGGGCCTGCGCTCGTTTGCGTATAACGTCGAGGGGCAGAGGCCCAAGGTCGGCCTCGCGTTGGGCGGCGGCTTTGCGCGCGGTATTGCGCACATCGGAGTGCTGCGCGCTCTGGAAGAGAATGAAATTCCGATCGATTTGATCGCCGGCACCAGCGTCGGCGCGTTGATCGCCGCAGCCTACGCCAGCGGCACTTCGCTCGACGACATGGCGCATCAAGCCAGCTCGACTCGCTTCCGCGATTTCGGCCGCTGGACGCTCTCGCGCATGGGCATGGCTTCTAACGATCGCTTGGAAGACTTTCTGTCGCGCATGGCCACCGCGCGATCGTTTCACGAAATGCGGATTCCGCTGGCAATCGTCGCCACCGATTTGCTGAAAGGCGAATCCGTGCACTTTCGAACCGGCGAGATCGGGCCAGCCCTGCGCGCTTCCTGCGCTTATCCGGGCTTATTTTTGCCGGTTGAATATCGCGGCCATTTTCTGGTGGATGGTTTCCTCACTGAACAGGTTCCGGCTCCGGCGCTGCGCGAAATGGGCGCGGAAGTCATCATCTCGGTGCATTTGGAACCGGGGTTGCTTGATACTAAACCGCGCAACACGATTGAGGTGATTAGCCGTTCGTTCTCGATCATTCAAACGAAAGCGATCCAGTCCTGGCGAGGAATGACGGATGTACTGCTGGAGCCCGATGTGCACCACATTCTGTGGGACGAATTCCCGAAATCGCCGCAGATGATTATTGCGGGCGAGGACTGCGTGCGCGCCGCAATGCCACAAATCAGGGCCCTACTCAGCCGGAGTCCGAACCCAACCGATTCGCAAGACGCGTTATCACGAAGCTCGGGTTAGACGCAACGCGACTGCTGGGCGGCCCCGAAACGCCTGCTAACCATCGCTGCAAGCCTCCGTCCAAGTTTGGGTGAGGAGCCGAATTCCTCCGGCGATGACCGCTGCAACGCCCCAATCATACGCCGGGAGACTTCGGCTCTTCCGCCATCATTCGAGTCGGGATTTTCGGGTGCCTTAAGGACGGCCGCAGTTGATCAGCGCGGATTTATTTCTTGAAGTTCAATTTTTACCGGTTTTCCGTTTCCCTTACCACGTTTCGTAAACCACTCACTCATCGCCGCTGCCAGGCGCTCCGGCTCAATCGATAATCCAGCCTCCAGGCTTCCTTCCCCGGTCGGCAGGGTGTCGTCAAATTCCTGCGAGCCGGTAAAATTCCGCATGCAGAAGCTATCGAGCCATTCCAGCGGAGCGGGCTTGCGCTCGTCGCCGATAATCGTTTCCGCCCGCAATTTTCGCGCGTACATGCCGAATGAGTATAGCACCCGTTTAGAATCAACGATTTACGCGGCTTTGGGAACAGCGGTGTTTCTTGCATTTCCGCCCCGGCTGGCCTAGACTTTTTGGGTACCTGAATAAACTTTTATGGGAAGTATAAGTTTTAGTCGCATTTCAGGTATTGGCAGTGCGGCATTCGCCCGCCCGCCGCGCAACGCTCCCCGCGTTGAAATTTCTTGGAGGTTCGGTGGCTACCCCAGTCGAGCAGTGGGTTGATGAATGTGCGCGCCTGATGAAACCGGCAAAAACCGTCTGGTGTGACGGCTCGCAAGCGGAGAACGATCGTCTGGTCGATGAAATGCTTCGCGACGGAACGTACGTTGCGCTCAACGAAAAAACGCATCAGCGCTGTTATCTTCACCGCAGCAACCCCAACGATGTGGCACGCACGGAAAATCTTACTTTCATTTGTACGCGTACCAAAGACGCGGCTGGACCTACCAATAATTGGATGGCGCCGCAAGAAGCGAAAGACAAAGTCCGCCCGCTATTCGACGGCGCGATGAAGAACCGTACCATGTACGTGATCCCGTACATTCTGGGGCCCGAGAAATCTCCTTACAGTAAGGTCGGCGTGGAAGTCACCGACTCGCCCTACGTCGTGGCCAGCATGCGCATCATGTCCCGCATGGGGACGGCTGCACTCCACCGTCTAGGAAGCTCGGATGATTTTGTGCCGGGAATGCATTCGCTGGGCGATTTGAGTCCGGACCGCCGTTTCATTCTGCACTTCCCTGAAGAAAAACTGATTTGGAGCGTGGGTTCCGGATACGGCGGCAACGCACTGCTGGGCAAAAAATGTTTTGCGTTACGCATCGCCAGCTTTATGGCGCGCGAACAAGGTTGGATGGCGGAGCACATGTTGCTGCTCGGGCTGGAAGGTCCATCCGGCAAGACGACGTACATGGCAGCCGCGTTTCCCAGTGCGTGCGGCAAAACAAATCTCGCCATGATGGTTTCGTCGCTGGAAAAAGAAGGCTACCGAGTCAAGACCATCGGCGACGATATCGCCTGGATGCATGTGGCGAAAGACGGCACGCTGCGCGCGGTGAACGCCGAAGCAGGATTTTTCGGCGTGGCGCCCGGCACGAATCTTAAAACCAATCCGAACATGATGACTGCGTTCGACCACGACACAATTTTCACCAATACCGCGATGACTGCGGTTTCCCGCGAGCCCTGGTGGGAAGGGATTGGAACCGAGCCGCACGAGGACCTGATCGACTGGAAAGGCCAGAAGTGGACGCCGGGCAGCGGGCCGGCGGCGCATCCGAATTCGCGTTATACCGTCGCGGCTGACCAGTCGCCCTCGATTTCTTCGCATTGGGAAGACCCCGAAGGAATTCCCATTTCCGCGATTATTTTCGGCGGACGCCGGGCCAAGCTGGCGCCCCTGGTCTACGAAGCGCGGGACTGGAATCACGGCGTTTTCGTTGGAGCTACCATGGCATCGGAAACGACTGCTGCCGCCACCGGCGCCGTGGGAGTTTCGCGTCGCGATCCGATGGCCATGATCCCTTTCTGTGGCTACAACATGGCCGATTATTTCCAGCACTGGCTGGACATGGGCCCGAAAATTAAAAACGCGCCGAAAATTTTCCACGTGAATTGGTTCCGCAAGGATTCCAACGGAAAATTCCTGTGGCCCGGATTCGGCGAAAATGTTCGGGTGCTGAAGTGGATCGCCGATCGGATTGAGGGATGCGCCGCCGCAACCGATACGCCAATTGGCTTTGTGCCAACTCCTTCTTCGTTGACACTGGACGGCATGAACATTTCCCGCGAAAGCCTCGATGAGCTGCTCAGCGTGAATTCGAGCGATTGGGCCCAGGAAACGGAAGCGACTGCAAAATTCTTCGAAATTTTCGGTGATCGACTGCCGCAGGAGATTACCAATCAACAGAAAGCTCTGTCTGACCGCCTGGCCCGCACCACTGTGGCGGCAAAATAACTTCGCCAGTTAACCACCGGTCTTTTTCGCGTACCCGCTGCAGATGAGCACCGGCAGTGCCGGGTATTTTCGAAATTCGGGGTTCACTGCGGCCAACTCGCACAAATAAAATATCGACCCTCGCTCCGTTTGGACGCGTCGCGCGTACGCGCAATCCAGGCACAACCCCACACGATTTCTTTCGTGCTTTTCTTGATCTTCGGCTCTCACTCGCCGAGCATAACATTCCACGCTTCCCCCGCGTTTGCCCGGCACGATAGAATCCTGCTCATGACCAAACCCAATTTCATCGCCGTACTCATTCTCGCGATCGGCGCAGTAGTGGCTGTTGCAGGATTTTCCTTGCGGTCGAACGCCACGAATATATCGCAATCGCAGGCTACTCCGGGTATGACCAAGCTGGTCGTAGCCCCGGATCTTTCCGCTCGGGTGGCGAAATTTAAACCAGTGCACATGCCGTTCAATTCCCAGGGCCTAAGCGCACGTGAAATAAAAATGGTCAAGAAGCTTGTGGATGCGTCGGGCCTTCTCGATTGCATCTACTGGCGGCAGAGCGATCCGGAAGGATTGAAATTGTATTTGTCGCTGGCAAATAGTGATGACCCGCAAGACCAGCTGCTGCGGCGTTATCTGAAAATCAACGGTAGCCGCTTCGATTTGATCGACAACGAAGCGCCGTTTGTCGGTACCGAACCGGCCCCGCCCGGCCGCGGCTTTTACAATGGAATGTCGATGGAAGAGATCAAGGCTTATCTGAAGAAGGATCCGACGGCCAAAGATGCGGTCTATTCTCCGTACACCATCGTGCAACCAAGTTCACCGGATAAGAGCGCGACATTTTCAACTTTTGCGTTCGTGCCTTACTACGAGGCTTTCGCCAGATTCCTGCAGCCCGCCGCGAAGGACCTGCGCGAAGCCGCCGACCTGAGCGAGGATCCCGCGTTCGCCAAATTTCTGCGCCTACGCGCCGATGCCCTGCTGAACGATGACTACTATGCCAGCGACATCGCCTGGCTTGATCTCGAAAATCCGAAATTCGATGTGGTTTTCGCGCCGTACGAAACCTACACCGACTCGCTATTGGGTGTGAAGACCACCTACGGGGCGTCAGTCATGATTCGCAACGACGCGGAAAGCCAGAAGCTGGCGCTCTATCAGAAATACGTTCCGGACCTGCAGGAAGCCCTGCCGCTTCCCGCTGCTGATCTTCCTTCCAAGCGCGGCAAGCAATCTCCGATGGAAGTCGTCGACTCGCCGTATCGCGCCGGCGATTTGCTGCACGGTTACCAGGCCGTCGCGGATAATCTGCCGAACGATCCACGCATTCATGAAGCGAAAGGTTCAAGAAAGATATTCTGGAAGAATTTCATGGACGCGCGAGTGAACTACATCATCCTGCCGCTGGCGCAGCGCACCATGCGCGCTGATCAGGCCGCGATGGCCAGCGGCGATGGCTACCTGGCGGACACGATCATGCACGAAATCTCGCACGGCCTGGGCCCGGCGTATGCGTACACCGCCGCGGGCAAAATCGAGATCAATAAGGCGCTGGGCGCTTCGTATTCCGCGCTGGAAGAATCGAAGGCCGACGTGGTCGGGGAATATTGCTACGCGTGGCTGGTCGGCCACGGCGTAATTCCGAAGGAAAAACAGAATCAAACTTACGCGTCGTATGTGGCGGGCATTTTTCGCACGGTACGCTTCGGAGTAGCCGAAGCTCACGGTGCGGGGGAAATCATGCAATTCAATTATTTAGTCGAGCAGAGCGCGATCCGTCGCGATGCGGACACCGGCGTGTACGTAATTGAATTCGAGAAGATGCCCGCAGCTATCGCGTCGCTCGCCAAAGAATTGCTGGAGCAGGAAGCCACGGGCGATCGCGCTCGCACCGACGCGTGGTTTAAGAAGTATGGCACGATGCCTTATGAACTCGGGGATCTACTGGCGAAAGCAAATGATATTCCGGTGGACGTCGACCCTGCATTCGATTTCCATCCTCTCGTCCACTAATTGTTTTCGATGCGGCGAGAACTTCAGTTCTTGCAGCCTGTCTCGAAACTTGCCGCTACAGAATCGTCTGGATTTCCGGATCGATGGAGATATGGGTTTGCTGAAATCCGTTGATGACGATTGGCGCGTCCGCGCCTGCGGCGGCCGCATTGCGAAAGTGAAAGAACCGGCTGATGTGGTAATCCTCGTCGAGAAAATCAAAAACGCGCTCGGTCTCATCAGGCGGTATGCCCATCGACGCGATGGACACGAACTTTCCAAACCCTCCCGCCGCCGCGAGATATTTTTTCACTACTTCTGGCAAGCGCATGGTCATATCCAGACGTACGCTCCGGATTCACCGTACGGCACATTCATATAGAAAATGTTGGCCTCGGCGATTTTCTCGAACGTTGAAAACAACTTCTCAGCGCCATGTTTCGCGCAAAAAGCTTCGCCGGGCGCCGACGCGATCTGTTCCACCTCGTCCAGCGTGGTCACCTGCTCGCGTGAAAACCACAGCCAGGTGGCGGCGTGCCCGCAAACCTGGCACGCGCCGCTATTCTGCACCAGTCGGCCGGCGATTGCATCCGCAACCTCCGGCGCGAGGCCGGCCGCTGCGAAATCTTCTTGCTCGACGAAAAAATATTGGGTCAGCAATTCCGGATCGGGTTCGAACGCAATTACCCGGCCTCCATACTCGACCATATCGAGCGCGGCTGTTTCAGCCAGGCAGTCGCGGCACAGCGTAACTTCGGGGCGCACTACATCACGCCGCTTCCGCCGCTTGCCGAGTAGAAAAACGATGTCTGGCACCAGGGTCGCGATCCAATCGCATTCGCTGGCCAGGTGGATGCACTCGGCTGGCGTGCCCTTCAGCCAGGACCACCAATTCCGGCTGCGCGGCAAAAATTCTAGGTGCGGGTACGCTTCGTCGTAAGAAATATTCGCCAACTTTTATTCCGCCTTTACCACTAAGAAGCAAATGTTAGCAGACGGTGAATCGCGCGGTCGAGCCTTGTCCGGCCCGCGCTTGGTTCCGTGCACGCGGTTCGGCTATGATAACTGCCGAAGATTTATGGTCATCGCTATTTTGAGTTCATCGCGCTAGCGCAAACAGGAGGAAGAAGAATGGCACTTACGGTTGGAGCCTTAGCTCCCGATTTCACCCTGCGAGATCAGAGTCAAAAAGAAGTGAAGCTGTCCGACTATCAAGGCAAGAAAAATGTGGTCGTGGTGTTTTATCCGCTCGATTGGAGCCCGACCTGCACCAACGAGCACGTCTGCTTTGTGAACGACATGAAGAATTTCGAAAAACTCGACGCTCAGGTGTTGGGTATTAGCGTGGATAGCGTGTGGTCGCACAAGGCCTTCGCCGAAAAAATGGGAATTCACTATCCGCTGCTTGCCGATTTTCAGCCACGCGGCGCCGTCGGCGACAAGTTCGGCGTGTATCTCGCGGATAAGGGCATCACCGGACGCGCCATCGCGATTATCGACAAATCCGGAAAAGTCGCCTGGTTCAAAAATTACGACATTCCCACGTTGCCGGATCTCAAAGAAGTTTCCGATGCACTCGCCAAAGTGAAGTAACTACCGCGACTTCGAAAAATCGCTATTCAAACGGACTTCGCTTGTCCCGGCGGAGTCCGTTTTGTTTTTGTGGAAGCGCAAGTACCGGCGCTCGTTACGGTTTCTTGGCAAACGAGCGCACATAGTCGACCAGGTGCCAGCGCTGTTCGTCAGTCATAGTTCCCCGAAAAGCAGGCATGGGCTTGTGGCCTTCCGTGATCATCCAAAATAACTCACCGTCGGTTTGCAAACCCAGCGCATGGGCCTCTCCAAAATCTGCCGGCGCAACGGAAAGCCGCTCGGCGCGTTCGCCTTTGCCGTCGCCATCCACGCCGTGACAGCTTTGACAGTGGGCGCGATAATCGACCTGAGCGCCGGATAGCGCTTCCGGCGTGGCCGGAAACGGATTCTGGAGTTTTTTCGCGCGCGCCCGGTCGCTCCAATCGCTAAACGAATAAAGAACCGTGCCCCCGGCAATTACCACAATGAAAAAGACCGCGAAGATTCCCAGGAGGGTCGACTTCGAGCGGCCACTGGGTGGGTGTTGAAGGTTTTTTGGGGAAGCCATGTTTCAAGAATATCGAAATCCTGCTATCGAGGCTGCGTTTTATCCCTTGCTCGAAAACTATTCTAGCGTCCGGGATGAAGAGCCCGAACGACGGAGATCGCGACAATGACCAGCATCAGTACCACGTAGACGCGAAGGCACCACAGCAAAACGCGGGTTCTCAGCGAAAGACGCTGCCGCCCAAAATGCGTCCGGCGCTTGGCCGCGACTACTTGGTCGACCTCGAGCATAGACAAAACGGCACGAGGATCCTTCAGCGTGATTTGTTTGGAATCCGGCGCGGTCTCGTCAACTTCCCGATGACTCTCGGCGGCTCTGGCGTAATCTGAATTCAACTCCGGCTCCTCGGTGTGTGTTCGCGTATTCAAACGCACTCCGGCTTCATTATTTAGCCGCCCAGCCATTTCGGAAATACCGTCGCCAAGCCAAAGCCCAGCCCGGCACAAATCAAGAGAATCGTGACGGTGACACCCGCTACATTAGCCCAGAAACCGTTCACATGTTCGCCCATGACCTCGGGATCGTTGACAAGCAGCAGCAAAAAAGCCAACGCCGGCGGCATGGCCAGGACGGCGATCACGTTCACCGTTAACACCACAAATTCGAGCGGAAATCTTGGCAGCAAAACCAATGCGGCCGCGGCGGATGCCGAGCCCAATAGTGTGAGGTAGAACGGCCACGCCTCGCGCAGCGGACGATTCAAGCTGTGCCCAGTTTGCAGAACTTCACCGAAGGCATACGCCGACGAAGTGGAGATCGCAATCGCCGCAACAATTCCCGCTTCGAATATTCCCAGGGCAAACAAAGCAGCGCCGAGGTGGCCGATCAGAGGTTCCAGCGCTTCCGCGAATTGCGCCCCTTGAAAATCTGCGGCGTTGATTCCGTGATGGAAGAGCGGAGTCGTCGCGAGAATGGCGGCGATCGCAAATACCGCCGCGAGCAATGCGCCCAACGCCGTGTCAAAGCGGCCGGCGTTGATGTCGCGCGGCTGCATGCCTTTGTCCACGACCGCGCTCTGCTGGAAGAAAAGCATCCAGGGCGTGACGGTCGCGCCAATCGTCGCCAGGATCATCACCAGAATTTCGTAACGGTTGCCGTGCGGCAAAGGCATCCAGGTAACCATCGCGTGACCGACTGCGTGCCAATCCGGACGCGCCAGAATCGCCGCCGGAATGAACAGGCCGTTGAAGATCGCCAGGCTCAGCGTGATCCGTTCCCAGGTCCAATATCGTCCAGTGGTAATTGCCGCCACCACAATCAGCAATGCCCCGCCCACCGCAATCGATGGCCGAACGCCGAAGAAACCCAAGCCGGCGCGCACGCCGATGAATTCGGTGATCAACGTCAGAAAATTTCCAAGCACCAGATCGCCCATGGAGAAGAAGCCCCAGAATTTTCCGAAGCGGTCGAATATCAATTCGGCGTGGCCCCGGTGGGTAACGGCGCCCAAACGCACCGTCATTTCCTGCACGATGAAGCCCATGACAAAGGTAAGCACGACGAAGGGAATGAAAAAACCTATACCGAAGCGGGAACCGTCCGCGGAATAAGAAAGCATGCTGGGAGCATCGTTTTCGCCCAGGAAAACCAACACTCCCGGTCCGACCAGCAGCCAAAGCAGCCGAACATTCGCAATTTTTTTGAAGCGCCCGCCTTTTGATCGCGCACGCGCTACTTCCCAGCGGTCACGCGCGCGGTCCACGTCTTCGTGGGTCAGAAGATTGGCCAGCTCGGGTGCGGCGGGGGACGCGACGGCAGACTGGGTGGTCGGATGAGCCGTTTCGCCGATGGATTCAGTCAGATGGGCCTTGGAATCGTCCACGGGTTAACCTTGTTAAACTATAGACATAAACTACGCTTAACCCCGGCCCGAGTCAATTCCATAGAGTGGAAATGGACCAAAATGTGCGAACACATTTCGGCGCTTTGCTATAGTTGTGAGGAGTTCCCAAGGAGAAAGCTCTTATGTCCGAACCAACCAATCCGAATCAGCCCAACCAGCAACAGGTCCAGATCAAAGCCGATGAAAAGGAATTGCTGGGTCAATACGCGAATTTGGCCATCATTCATCACAACGGTGAAGAATTCACACTGAACTTTATTTATTTATTTCCGAGTGTTCCACAGGGAAAGCTGGTGTCGAGCATTATCCTTAGTCCGGGGCACGCCAAACGCATGCTGGCAGCACTAAAAGAAAATGTGGCGCGGTTTGAATCTCAGTTCGGCACGCTGCCAGAGGGATCCGGCGGCCCGATTCCCGACACAAAATTCGTACAATGAAAACCGGGATTAGTTGGCGAAACCGTCGGCGACAACCCATTGGCCCGAGGGCTCCAGAAATTCCAAGCCGACGGCGAAGCCTGCTTTCGGAACGAGTTGGCAGTAGGCGACCCGGGCCATCGCGCGGAAAGAACCGGTCAGAGTCGCGATGGTCAATTGGTCCCCGGTTTTCCAGCGGCGAGTGCTGAGCACGCGAGCGCCGCGTGAGCTGACATTTTCGGTGAAGGTGGATTCGGTGCCGGGTTGCGCGGGATGCCCGGAAATTTGCACTCCCACTTCCATCGGAATCCGCGTCTCCCGGCGCGGACCGGCGGCAAGTTTCGGGCCCCTCATCCCGAATCGCATTCTGTTCTTCCTTTTTACAAGCAAGCCGCTATATGCCCGAATCGAAATTTCTTCTGGCCCTTGCCTTTCATGTGATACAGCCCGCGATCGGCGGCGCTGAGTAATTTTTCGATGTTCGTGCCGTCGGCTGGGAATACCGCCAGTCCGACGCTCACGGTGATGGGCGGCTCGTGACCGTCGCTCCTCAATTCCTCGCAGATGCGCGCGGCTACCTGGCCTGCCTCTTCGGATCCGGATTCCGGAAGGATTAAGGCGAATTCGTCGCCGCCGAATCTTGCCGGGGTGTCAATGGTCCGGCTGCTATGGCGCAAAGCCACGCCCAGCCGCTTGATCGCCCGGCTGCCTACCAAGTGTCCGAACTTGTCGTTAATTTTTTTCAGGCCATCCAAATCGAAAAGCAGAACGGCAAAGTTTCGGCCGGTGCGTTTGGAGCGCTGAATCTCCGTTTCCATTACTTCCAGAAGTTTCCGGTGATTGGCTAGGCCGGTCAGAGAATCGGAAGCCGCCAAGCGGCTGACTTGGTCGAAAAGTTTTGCGTTGTCCAGCAGCGTGCCGCCGAGAACCACTACGTAGCTCATCACCATCAGCGAGTGCGCCGTCTCGTAAGCGGCATCGAGGTGATGCTGCGAAGCGCTCATGGTGACGTGGCACAGCACGTTCAGGCCGGCAGCGATAAAAAGCGCCCGGTCCAGATATGCCCCTTCGCGGTGCAGCCGCTGGGCGTAGCCGATCGCGGCGATCAGGTAAATCAGGGCCGGCAACAAATCCCAAGGCCGCGCAATGATCGCACCGGGCAGAATGCGAGGGGAATGCGGCAGCATGAAGTAAAAGACGCTGGTGAGATACGCAACCGCTCCGACCACCAGAGTGGCGCCGGCCATTTCCTTGGCCGGATCGCGCGAGATCGGCAGGCGTTTTTCCACAGCGAGCGCCGCGATCAAAAGAATGCCGAGCAGTGTCCGTCCCGCGAGCCAACCCACGGAAATTTGATTTCCCGGAGTCGGGGTGACCAGTATGCCGCGATAAAACGTCATGCTGGTTCCCGCCTCTACCAGGCCTGCCAGGACGAATCCAAACGCGAGAATCAATGAGATGCGATCGTGGGTTCCGCGGAAGCGGACCAATGCGTTCGCCGCGAAAGTGAAGGCGATCAGGCTTCCGCCCATTTGCAAATAAGTGTCGAGAAGCGGATCAGCTATATAGCTGGATGAGTGGAGCGCCCACAAAAAGACGAGGTACAGCCCGATACCGATCGACCAGAGGACGACGAGACGGAAATTATGAACCCCTGCCCAAAAACGACCCACAAAGCCCCCAATTGGCCCCAATACCCCGTGAAGTGCAGTGCAAGGCGATTGCCGAACTCAGGAGTGGTTCTAGTACTAGATAAGTGGCTTCTAGTAAATCACTTCCAAATTGAACAAGGCTCGGCGACTCCAGTCGCCNNCGAGCCTTCGGCTTCGAAGGAGTGGGTAAATTAGTTACCGCTTGAGGTAGGGACTACCCAGTTGGAATTTAAGACTTGGCTGGAGGAGGCGGCAACTCATGCGCTTGTACGGTGCTCTGAAAACCCGATTTCTTGTGGCTACCATCACAGAACGGCTTGCGCTCCGAAGCGCCGCAGCGGCAAAGTCCGACCTTGGTACGCCCGCCCAAACCGTAGGCGTGGCCGTCTTGATCCACCATATCCACCACACCGTCAATCAACAACGGTCCATTATTTACTACCGTCACTTTTACATCCGCCATCCGATCCTCCGATCGAAACTGTTTCAATTTTTTGCGAGCCTGCGTCAATTGCTTTCATGCGCCGCACCGACCAAATCTCTGGTGGAAGCAAGCCAGCTCGGTTACTGCACTTTAATACTTGGGAACCGACGGATCTACTTCGTCGGACCACGCAAGGATACCACCCTTCAAGTTCAATACCTTGCGAAAGCCTGCGCGCTGCAGAAATTCCACGGCTTCGGCCGAACGTTTGCCGCTGCGGCAATGCGCCACAATCTCTCGCGAGCTATCGAGTTCGCTGGCGCGTTTGGAGAGATCACCGAGCGGAATCAAGTGGCCGCCAAGATTGCAAATCTGATATTCGTGCGGTTCGCGCACGTCGAGGATGTACAGATCGTCGCCGCGGTCGAGACGGGTCTTCAGTTCGCGCGGCGTGATCTCCGGCACCGAAGTTTGCGGGGCCGGCGCTTCTTCTCCACGCACGCCGCAGAATTCGGCATAGTCGATCAACTTGGTGATGGTCGGATGCGTGCCGCACATCGGGCAGTCCGGATTCTTGCGCAGTTTCAATTCCCGGAAACGCATGGCCAGCGCATCGAATAGCAGCAGCCGTCCGATCAGCGATTCGCCTTTGCCAATAATTAGTTTCAGAGTTTCAGCGGTCTGGATAGATCCAACAATTCCCGGCAACACACCCAGCACACCGCCCTCGGCGCAAGACGGCACCAGCCCGGGAGGAGGCGGCTCGGGATACAAGCAGCGGTAGCAGGGCCCATTCGGATCGCCGAAAATCGTGATCTGCCCTTCGAATCGAAAAATTGAGCCGTAAACATTCGGCTTCTTTAGCAACACGCTGGCGTCGTTCACCAAGTAGCGCGTGGGGAAATTATCCGTGCCATCGACGATGATGTCGTAGTCCTTCAGAATATCCAACGCGTTGTCACTCGAGAGATGCGTATCGAACGTATCAATTTGAATGTCCGGATTCAGGCCACGCAAACGATCGGCAGCGGCTTCAATTTTCGGACGGCCGACATCTTTAGTACTGAACAAAACCTGACGCTGCAAGTTGCTGTCGTCGACCCGGTCAAAATCGACTAAGCCGATTCGCCCGACGCCCGCCGCCGCGAGATATAACCCCAGGGGCGCGCCAAGTCCGCCCGTGCCGATGCACAAAACTTTGGCCTGCTTGAGCTTCAACTGCCCGTCCATGCCGACTTCGGGCATGATTAAGTGGCGGCTGTAGCGTTCGATTTCTTTTTTGGTCAGCGTGACCGGCGCATTTTCTGGCTGCGCGGTCGCCGCTATTTCCGATTTCGTGGCCATAAAAATCTCCCGATTTAATTCTGGCGCCCGCCGGCAATGGACGGCACGATGCTCACGGTGTCACCGTCACGCACCGGCGTTTGATCTTTTTGCGCATAACGAATGTCTTCGTCATTCACATAGACGTTCACAAAGCTGCGCAGTTTGCCGTCGTCCGAATAGAGATGCTTTTTCAGATCCCCGTGCTTGTCGGTCAAGCCCTTCAACGCCTCGCCGACCGTCTTCGCCGAGACTTCGACGCTTTCCTGCTTTCCCGCATACGCCCGTAAAGGGGTGGGAATCATTACTTTCACGGCCATGAAGTCTCCTTGCTCTGGATCGCGCCCGGAAAATGCGAGCGCCAATTGTGCCACATCAGACCAGATTAGATGCGCGGGGACTGCGCTGGAGATTCAATCACTTCGGGGTCGTAGGCGGCGCGGTCGTCCTGCAATCGCCAGGAACTCATTTCCCGCGGCATCCCGGATTGCACGCTGACGATAATGTAGCTGTACCAGGGCCAGGCGTGCTCGCGATCAAATTCGCTGGGGCGCGCCGAGGCGTCGGGATGGGAATGATACCAGCCGATCAATTCGAGCTTTTTCTCGGCCGCCGTTTTTTCGGCGAGCTGCACATCGCCCGGGGTGACCTCAAAACGATTGCGCGGAGAATCGTCGCGGCGATTTGCGAGCGCCAGCAGGCCCAGCACCTCGCGGCGGCCATCGACGTCCCGGCCCAAAATGGCGCCACAACACTCGTGCGGATATGTTTCCATTCCGTGGGCTTGAATTTTAGCCGCCAGCTGGCTGGGAACCTTCAATACGTACCCGCTCATTCCTCGCTCCAAAATTTTTCGCTCAAATATTTATCCGCGGCGTCGGGGAACACGGTAACGATGACCGCCGCCTGGCCCGCCGGTAAACGCCGGGCCACGTCCATTGACGCCCATAACGCGCCGGCCGCGCTTACACCCGCCAGCAGCCCTTCCTCGCGCGCCAGACGCTTCGCCAGTTTTTGCGCGTCTTCGGTTTGCACCGCGAGGTCTTCATCCGCGAGAGTTGGGTCGTAAATTTTAGGCACAAGCGCCGTGGCCATGTGCTTCAAGCCTTCCAGGCCATGGAAGCCAGAATCCGGCTGGAAGCTGATACAGCGAATCGTAGGATTCAATTCCTTCAGCCGACGCGTGGTCCCCACGAATGTTCCGCTGGTGCCCAGCCCCGCCACAAAGTGAGTGATTCGTCCGCCGGTTTGGTCCCAAATTTCGGGCCCGGTGGTTTCGTAGTGCGCATTCGGATTCGCCGGGTTGCTGTACTGATCCGGGTAGAAATATTTATCCGGTTCGGCCGCATACAGCTCGCGTACTCGGCGAATCGCGCCGTCGGTGCCTTCATCGCCGGGCGTGTAAACAATTTCGGCGCCGTAGGCTTGCAGGATCTGTTTACGTTCGGGCGAGGCACTGGTGGGCAAAAACAATTTCACGGGATAGCCTAATGACGCGCCAACCATCGCGTAGGCAATGCCCGTATTCCCGCTGGTCGCGTCGAGAATCGTTTTGCCGGGACGCAGCGCGCCGCGTTTCTCTCCATCGCGGATCATTGCGTATGCGGCGCGATCTTTTACCGAGCCGCCCGGATTGAACCATTCCGCCTTGGCAAAGAATTCGACGTTCGGAAATTCCCGAACCACGCGCTCGATTCGCAGCAACGGTGTGTTGCCGATCTGATCCAGCAGGCGTTCGCCCCGGCGAGCAATGGTCGCGGGCTGATTGAGAGTCAATCCAGTTTTGTTTGCCGTGGTCAATGTTATCTGGGCTTGCGGAGCGCGCGCCAAACCCCAAAATCGCTCCGAATCTTGTGTCGCTACTTGTTCCCACTATTGTAGATGCTTAGGGAAGTCGAACATATTCAATAAATCAGGCGGCTCCGCCGCCTCCGCCATTTTTGTCTTTACAGATGGCACCGCCAATCCCTATCCTTGTCGAGCCATGTGGTATATCAACAAACTGTTCGTTCAGCCACAGATCGAATCCCTTTCGGGCAAAGGTTTCTTGGTCCGCAATTCTGGCGGGGTGGTGCGCATTGAGAAATACGATTGCGGCGCCGAACTGCGCAAGACGCCCGAATCGAAATTCCAGATGACCGAAGCTCCCTGCATCATGATGCAAGGCCAGTTCACCGCACTGTGGGACGCCGGCTACCAAAAATTCCTGCTGGGGCATGAAGGCAAAAAGTTTCCAGCCCAAAGGCAGCAGTTAGTTGACTTGCGCAAATTTAACGAAGAATTGCGCACCGCGCTCGAGGTTCCGACCTATTACAACGAAGCGCTCGGATCGACCTGCCTGATGAGCGTGTACGATCGGGTGAAAGGCCGCCCCGGAGCGATCCCCGACGAAAGCGTCGGCGCGGAAGAAAAGTCCGGCCACTAACGATTTACCGCGTTTTCTTCCCCCCGTTCTAATTTCTGCACCGTCTGGCGCGCTTGCTGACCAGCGCGGCGCATGATACATCGAAGTGCGAGGTGAACCGCGTGGCGCAAATTGTCGCTTTCGTAGACGACTTATTTTTTCAGGCAAAAATCCTGGAGACCGCCAAGCACGTCGGCGTCGAGGTGCGTACCTGTACCACTCCGGAGGCGTTGCTGTCGGAGATCGCCAAACACTCGCCCGCACTGGTTGTCGTGGATTTGAATGCGCGGAACAAACCACTGGAAGCCATCAAGCAGGTTCGCGCCGTTTCCAGCACCTTGCCCTTAACTTGTTTTCTCTCGCACGTGCAAGTGGAACTGGCCGAGCAAGCGCGCGCGGCGGGTTGCACCGACGTGATGCCACGCTCGAAATTCACGCAGCATCTGGCAACCATCCTGGCCCACGCGAAATCCCACTCCTGACATGCAAACTGTTTCGAATTTTCTAATTCGCGCCGTCGCCGCGCTCAGCCTGGCTCTCTTATTTTTCGGCGCATTGCCCGCACGCGCACAAGAAACCGGCGAACCCGATTCCGCTGCGGCCCTCTCGGACGCGCTGGCCGCTGCCTGCCGGGCGGATCAGACGCAATTCTCGGCTTTCCTGGCTGGCGATAATCCCGCGGCCTTTCGTGCTCTTCCGGCCACTCAACGCAGCGAATTCATCAAACGCATTTCGCTTTCCGATCTGCCCGGCAAGCCGCTGATTTCCTCCGACGGCAACGGCCACGTCGTGCTGCACTGCCGCGCGCCGAACACCACCGTCGAGTATCGATTTGGCGCTCCGCGGGTGCGCGAAAATCTGGCGTTCATTACCGTGCAGGTGGTCGATTCGGAGGAAACGGAATTTGGTCTGATTCGCGAAAAAGCCGGCTGGAAATTGCTCTCACTCGGCTTGGTCCTCTTCGATATCCCGCAACTTTCAAAACAGTGGGCCCAAGCCGATTTGCAGGCCAGCGAAGAAGCGACGGTCGCTACCCTGCGCAGCCTCTCCGAAGCGGTGCAAACTTATTTTCGCGCCTTCGGCAAGCTGCCCGAATACCTTGCAGAACTAGGACCCGCACCGAAGGACCAAATTTCCCCGGAGCAAGCCTCGCTGATCAGCGCCGAACTCGCCAAGGGAGCTACCGGCGGCTACGATTACCGTTACCGCATCGTTCCGGACATCAGCGGAAATGACACCGCGTTCGAACTTGCCGCGACGCCAAAACCCTACGGCACTGCGGGACGCCGCTCGTTTTTTCTAGACGCCACCGGGAAAGTTCACGGTGACGACAAACATGGCGCCGTGGCCACGGCCGAAGATCCGCTCATCGCCGGCGAGCGGGCGGCGGCCGAAAAGTCGGAGTGACATCCCGCACCCTCAGGTATAATGCCGCCAGTTTTATCGCTGGACCCAATGCGCTCGCCTGGCGCGCATTGCGCTCGCAAATTTTCCGCACGTGGTTTGCGCCCAAGAGGGACACGGATGTCTCAGTCGAAAGTATTAGCTGACCAGCTTTATTCCGGAGAAGGCGTCGCCGCTGATCTGGTCCGCATCGCCACCGCGAATATTCTCCTGACACTTTGCGCGCACATTGTTATTCCACTGCCTTTCACGCCCGTGCCAATCACCGGGCAGACGTTCGGAGTTTTGCTGGTCGCAGTCCTGCTCGGCGCACGACGCAGTGCGCTGGCCGTGGTTCTGTATCTTCTAGAAGGCGCGGCCGGACTTCCCGTGTTTCAACCTCTCGGCCTTCCTGGAATCGCACGCTTCGTGGGTCCTACCGCAGGTTATCTGGTGGCGTATCCGTTCGCAGCCTTCGCCACCGGATGGCTGGTCGAGCGCGGCGCAACCGTCACGCTGCCTCGCGGATTCAAATCGCAGCCGGCTGGCGCGCCGCTGGTGGGCGCTCTGCTTTGCGGCGAGGCAATTATTTTCCTCGGGGGATGCACGTGGCTCGCGCTCGGCATGCACTTCGGCTGGCCCACGGCATTTCAGAGTGGCGCATTGCCTTTTTTCCCCGGCGAAATTATAAAAATGGCTTTGATCGTCGCGCTGTTGGGTGGCTTTTCGCTGTTGCGTCACGAATCGTAAATTCTCGAATTCCATTTTCGCATTTCGATGCCGATGCAAACCGCCCCTCAAAAATTAAGTCCCGAAGAGTCCCTGCGCACGGCGAATACGAACTTCTACGCCGCCTTCGAATCGTTGGACCTGGCGCAAATGGAAGCGGTCTGGGCCCACGACGACGATGTGTCTTGCGTGCACGCCGGTTCGGAACTGCTCGTGGGATGGGAAGAGGTTCGCGACCGCTGGTCGCGAATCTTCGCCAATGCTAAACGAGTACGAGTCGCACTGAGCTGTGTTTGGCTGCGTGTCGAAGGTAATGCCGGCTGGGTGGTATGCACCGAGCGGGTGACCACCGCATTCTCCGACGGTTTTGACGACGCCCGCGTGCAAGCCACCAATATTTTCGTACGCCACGAAGAAGGATGGCTGCTGGTGGCTCGCCATGCTTCCCCGCTGACTTCCTCCACGCGCACACCGGTACAGTAGAGCCTCGTGGGAAATTCCCGTAATATGAGTGCGGGTGTTGCCTTGGATTTCGTGCCGCGCAAATGTGCGGCCGCAACGGAGAAATCTTGCTAAATAGAACGGTTTTGTTCGCTATCACTCTTGTAATCGCGACATTTCCGGCCGCAGCGCAAACTCCGCCTCCCGCGCAACCGCAAGCAGGACAGGCCGACGATTCCTCCTCGACCGCCGCGGCCGCGCAGAAAATTATTCATCAGCTGGTGGCCGGCGAATTTTCGAAAATTGAAGCGATGTACGACGATCGAATGAGCGCGGCGCTCCCACCCGGAAAACTCGCGGAGAGCTGGCCCAGCTTGATCCAGCAGGTAGGCCAATTCCAATCGATCACCGACACCCAAACGATCCGGGTACAGGGCCTCGAAGTTGTGAAGCTGGAGTGTAAATTTGCCAATGCCACCTTGGACGCGACGGTGGCGTTCGATCCCGACGGCAGAATCGCTGGCCTGGGTTTCCGTCCGCATCAGGACAACGAAGCACCGTGGAGTGCGCCGGCCTATGCCAAGCCCGGCTCCTTCACCGAGTTGCCGTTGACGCTGGTGAATGGGCCATTCGAATTGCCCGGCACACTGACCATCCCCAAAGGCGACGGTCCGTTTCCCGCAGTCGTTTTGGTGGCAGGTTCGGGCCCGCACGATCAAGACGAAACGATCGGACCCAACAAAGGATTCAAGGATCTCGCCTTCGGCCTGGCCAGCAAAGGCGTGGCGGTGTTTCGTTACACCAAGCGCACCGAAAAATACGGAGATAAGAGCACCGACGATCCCACCAAGCTGACGGTCGACGACGAAGTGATCAGTGATGCGCGCGCGGCCATCGCCTTGGTCGCGAAGCAACCGAAAATAAATCCAAAACAAGTTTTCCTGCTGGGCCATAGCCTCGGCGCCTATCTCGCTCCCCGCATCGCCGCCGGTGATTCGCAGATCGCCGGAATCGCCATCCTGGGCGCCAACACCCAGCCGATCGAACAGGTCATCGTAGAACAAATCCATTATCTTGCGGGAAAGAGCGGCGCGCCAGCCGACCAATCCGCCAAACAAATCGCGGATGTGGAAGCGGCCGCGAAGCAAATCGAGAGCCCCGACTTGAAACCGAACGACCCTGTTTCGCTGCTGGGCTCGACAACCCACGGCGCCTACTGGCTGGACCTGCGTGGCTATGATCCGGTGAAAACCGCGTCGCTGCTGAAAATACCGATCTTGATCCTGCAGGGTGGGCGCGATTATCAAGTAACCAACGCGAATTTTGAGGAATGGAATAAGTGGCTCGCCAAGCGCAAGAACGTAACGCTAAAAGTTTTTCCCGATCTCAATCACTTGTTCATGGCCGGCCAGGGCGTGTCGACTCCGGCGGAATACGGAAATCCAAATCACGTTTCGGAAGACGTGATTAATACGGTGGCGATGTGGGTCCTCCCGGGAGAAAGTCCGGGTCGCTTGATTCAGAAGCCGTAGCTTTCTGACCGCTCGCACCACCTCCGGAGCCGGTTTCGCTTTTTGTCACCCTGTACGGCCTCGCTCGCCCTGTGTTATCCTCGGTCTGCAGTTATTCGGCGCTCACGCCGGACGACGTTCTCACCTCAGTACCCTTCACCGCAGCGGGCACGACGAGCCAGCAGAATCGTCTTCCCAGCCCGGCCGCGGTAGGTGAACGTTTCCTGTGAGCCAGGCGGACCAAAAATGTCCACACCGGCAGCTTCACCAAAAACGACGGAAATCAAGCTGGCGCACTCTCCAGACAGCGACGACGCTTTCATGTTCTATGCGCTCGCTACCGGCAAGGTGCGCTTGCCCGGCGTAAAATTCACGCACGTGCTCTCCGATATCGAATCGTTGAACCAGGCCGCCAAGAAAGAAGTCTACGACGTCACGGCCATCAGCTTTTTCGCCTACCCGTTCGTCGCCGACAAGTACGTGTTGATGGATTGCGGCGCGAGTTTCGGCGAAGGCTACGGCCCTATTGTCGTCGCCGGCCATCCCATCAAGAAAAACGATCTCGCTGGACGAAAAATCGCGATCCCCGGCACGCTGACCACTTCGTACCTCGCCTTAAAACTGTACGAGCCGAATGTGGAAGTCGTCACCATGCCGTTCGACAAAATTCTCGGCGCGGTACAGAACAAGGAAGTCGAAGCGGGATTGTTAATTCACGAGGGCCAGTTGCTCTTCTCGCAAGTCGGCCTGCACAAAGTGGTGGATTTGGGCCAATGGTGGCAAGAACAAACCGGCTTGCCGCTCCCCTTGGGCGCGAACGCCATTCGCCGCTCGCTGGGCGAGGACATGGGCCGTCAGGTTTCGCGTATCATTCGCGAGAGCGTTTCGTACGCGCTCGATCATCGCGAGCCGGCTCTGGATTACGCGTTGCAGTTTGCGCGCGATATGGATCCGGTCCTGGCCGACAAGTTTGTCGGCATGTACGTGAATAAATGGACCTTGGACTACGGCGAGGAAGGCCGCCGCGCCGTTCGCGAATTGCTCGCGCGCGGAGCCGACGCCGGAATGGTGCCGAAAAACGTTCCCATCGAATTTTTGAGCAGTGCCATGGTGAGTGAAACGCCTTCAAGAATTGCCTAACGCCAATATCTTCGCTTCGTAGTTCGCTGCCCGGCGGGAGTTTCCCCGCTTCCCGGTGCAGTCCCATTCTTGCGCAAGTGTATGTGTCGCCGTTCGGGCCGACGTCCTTACCTCACGCAGGGCTTTTGGCACACGCTCCCGGCGTTGCCAGCAATGCATCAAATGATTCGGGTAGACTGAGAATAAGATGAGAGACCTAATCCAGCAGGGCCTGGCCCTTCGCGAGTTGCTCCGGGAACGAATTCTGGTTCTCGATGGCGCCATGGGCACCATGCTGCAACAGGAAAATCTCACTGCGGCGGATTTCGGCGGCCCGCACCTCGAAGGCTGCAATGAAAATCTGGTCATCACCCGTCCGGACGTAGTCCTCGGCATTCACCGCAAATACCTGGAAGCCGGCTCAGACATCATCGAGACGAATTCCTTCGGTAGCGCACCGGTGGTTCTCGCGGAATACGGCTTGGGCGAATTCTCCCGGAAAATCAGCCGCATCGCTTCGGAACTCGCGCGGCAACCCGCCGACGAATTCTCCAAGCCAGGAAGGCCGCGCTTCGTGGCCGGCTCGATGGGTCCCACCACCAAGGCCATCAGCGTGACCGGTGGCATCACTTTCGAGCAGCTGCGAAATAATTATTACGAGCAGGCCGCCGGCTTGATCGAAGGCGGCGCCGACGTGCTGCTGCTGGAAACTTGCCAGGACACCCGCAACATCAAAGCCGGCGCGCTGGCCATTCAGGATTTGGCGCGCGAATTGGGCATGCCGATTCCGTTGATGATTTCGGTGACCATCGAGGCGATGGGCACCATGCTCGCCGGCCAGGGAATTGAACCGTTGTGGGCGTCACTCGATCACATCGACCTGATTTCGCTGGGCCTGAATTGCGCCACCGGCCCGGAATTCATGACCGACCATTTGCGCACGCTGCAATCGCTGACCAATCGTTATGTCTCCTGCTATCCGAACGCCGGGCTGCCCAATGAAGAGGGCCTATACGGCGAGACGCCGAAATCCTTGTCTGAGCAGCTCGAGCGCTTCGCCGATCGCGGCTGGCTGAACATGGTCGGCGGCTGCTGCGGCACCACTGAAAAACACATTCGCGCCATTGCCCAGATGGCGGAGGGGAAAAAGCCGCGCCGACCAGCTGAGCCGAATCATCGTGCCGTGTATTCCGGCATCGAGTTAATCGAAGCTGAAGAAAGCACGCGACCGCTGATCGTCGGCGAGCGCACCAACGTAATCGGCTCACGCCTTTTTAAAAACCTGGTCGCAGCCGAGCAATGGGAAGAAGCCACCGAAATCGCCCGGCGCCAGGTCAAAAGCGGCGCGCACATCGTCGACGTCTGCCTGCAAAGCACTGATCGTGAAGAGCTGCAGGATATCCCGCCGTTCTATGAACAGCTGATCCGCAAAATCAAAGCGCCGATCATGATCGACACCACCGACCCGCGCGGCGTGGAACTAGCGCTCACCTATTGCCAGGGAAAGAGCATCATTAATTCGATCAACCTCGAAGACGGCGAAGAAAAATTTGAACTCATCTGCCCGTTGGCGCGCTCGTACGGCGCTGCCGTCGTCGTGGGCTGCATTGATGAAGACCCGGTCCAGGCCCAGGCATTCACTCGCCAGCGCAAACTCGAAGTCGCCCAACGCTCGTACGACTTATTGACTGGGAAATTCGGCATTCACTCCGAGAATATCGTTTTCGATCCGTTGGTCTTCCCCTGCGCCACTGGCGACAAGAATTATATTGGCGGCGCGGTGGAAACCATCGAAGGCATCCGCCTGATCAAACAGAACATTCCGTTTGTCCGCACGATTCTGGGAATTTCGAATGTCTCCTTTGGATTGCCAGCCGGGGCGCGCGAAGTCGTCAATTCCGTCTTCCTTTATCACTGCACCAAAGCGGGCCTTGATCTGGCGATCGTAAATGCCGAGCGAATCGAACGCTTCGGTTCGATTCCGGAAAACGAGCGCAAGCTCGCCGAGGCTTTGTTATTTAACACGCCCCCAGCGGAAGTCCCCGAAGGCCATCCCGACGCCGCCGATCTGCGCGGAGCTCCGGCCGACTGGCGCGAACAATCGCCGGAGCAAAAAGCGGCGATCAATCAGTTTCACATCGCCGCTATTGCTGAGCATTTTCGTGGCGCCGGCACCCGCAAAAAGGAAAAAGCCGCCGATCTTCCGCTCGACCAGCGCCTCTCCAATTACATCATCGAAGGCTCGAAAGACGGCCTGATCGACGATCTAAATACAAAACTCGCCGAACACGTTCCGCCTCTCGACGTCATCAACGGGCCGTTGATGGCGGGGATGGGCGAAGTGGGCCGGCTTTTCAACAACAATGAGCTGATTGTCGCGGAGGTCCTGCAGTCCGCCGAAGCGATGAAAGCGGCGGTTGGCCACCTCGAACAATTCATGGAGAAGGCCGACACCGAAAAGCGCGCCAAAGTGATGCTCGCCACGGTAAAAGGCGACGTGCACGATATCGGCAAGAATCTGGTCGAGATCATTCTCAAGAACAACGGCTACGATGTGATCAATCTGGGCATCAAAGTTCCGCCCGAAGAATTGATTCGCGCGCACCGCGAACACCAACCGGACGCGATTGGCCTCTCGGGTTTACTGGTGAAAAGCGCGCAGCAAATGGTGATTACCGCTTCCGACTTGCGGGAAGCCGGCATCACCGTCCCGCTGCTGGTCGGCGGCGCGGCCCTCTCCGATAAATTTACGCGGCTGAAAATCGCGCCGCAGTACGGCACCGCCGTCTGCTACGCCAAAGACGCGATGACCGGCCTGCGCCTGATGAATGAACTCAGCGATCCAAGCCAGCGCGAAGGCGTGATGGAATCGCATACCCATGTGGGCGTGGCGGTCCTTGACGAACCGGCGTCAGCCCCGCTGCAGCCCGCGGGCGAGGAGCGCTCGCCACGTATTCGGCCCGATTGGCTGATTCCGGGAGTCGCCTATCTTGATCGCAAGGTTCGCCGAGTGCCGGACCTGAACGAAGTCTGGAGCTACATCAATCCTTACATGCTGTTTGGCCGCCACTTGGGCTTCCGGGGAAATTTCGAAAAAGCGCTAGCCGACCGCGACACTCGCGCGCTCGAACTGCACCAGACGATTGAAGACGTAAAGCGCGAAGCGGCCAGTTACATGAAAGTTTCGGCGGTCTGGCGATTCTTCGAAGCCGAGCGTCGCGGAAATTCCATCGCACTGTTTGCCCCCGGCGAAAAATCGGCGGTCCATACATTTCACTTTCAGCGCCAGCGCGTCGCCGACAAACTTTGCCTCAGCGATTATGTACTCGAGCCCAAGGGAACCGCACGCGATCACGTGGCGCTTTTCGTGGTTACCGCCGGCGCTGGCATTCGCGAAAAATCGGAAGCCGCAAAATCCGAAGGGCGCTATCTGTTCTCGCACGGACTGCAGGCGCTGGCCATTGAATCGGCCGAGGCCTGCGCCGAATGGCTGCACCGCCGCATTCGCGAAGACTGGGGCTTCCCCGACCCGGACACCACGACCATGCCGGATCGTTTTACCTCACGCTACCGCGGCAAGCGTTACAGCTTCGGCTATCCAGCTTGCCCGAACCTCGACGATCAAGCTGGTCTTTGGATGTTGCTGCGCCCTGAAGAAATCGGCGTGCACTTGACGGAAGGAATGATGATGGATCCGGAAGCCAGCGTCAGCGCACTGGTTTTTCACCATCCGGACTGCACGTATTTTTCAGTCGGCGATCAGCCCGAAACGCCGTAGCGATCCCGAGTCGAGCCTTACTCGAACGCGTCGCTCGCCCGATGATGCGGCGCCCTAACGAATCGGTGCCATCTCCGCCACTTGTGCGGTAGCCAGCGGCAGACGAATTCGAAACGCAGTGCCCTTGCCCATTTCAGTCTCGTACGTCAGCGTTCCGCCGTGTTTGTCCACCACCACCGCGCGGGCCAGCGCTAGGCCCTGGCCCGTCCCTTTGCCTACCTCTTTGGTGGTGCGGAACGGATCGAAAATTTTGCTGCGAACGGCTTCGGGTATGCCCGCCCCTGAATCGGTGACGGAGATCTCAACCCAGTCGCCATCGGCACGGGTGGCAACTCGAATCTTGCCCTTCGATCCGATGTCTTTCACCACATCCCTGATCGCATGAGCCGCATTGATGGGTAGGTTAAGAAAAACCTGGTTGAGATCCAGTTGCGCGAGTCTTAGCGCCTCTTCGGTAGGCGCTGAACAACACAATTTTTCCGTGTGTATCCCGGATGACGACCAGGTTGAAACCTAGAAGACACTTTCCCTGTACCGGAAAAATCGCCCGAAGCTTGACGCACTTCCCGGTTTCGTCTAACGTCCTTCAATCGCTTAACGCTACCGAGGCCGCCGGAATGGGTTCCGCTTCCCCCCACATCAGACTTTCGAGCACGGGCGGCTACCCGCGTCTCAGCGACAGTCCGGAATCACGCCTGTTGGAGCGCACCGCCGTTTCTTTCGGTCGTGGCGAACGGACCAGTGCGGATTTACTCGACGCCCAAAATACAGTTACGCGACACGTCATCGCCGAGCAGGTCCGGGCCGGTCTGGAAATCGTTACCGATGGCCTCATCCGCTGGAACGATCCCGTCTCGCACTTTGCCGGCAAACTGGACAACGTCGCCTTGCAGGATTCGTTCCCTTTCCTCGGCACGGCGAAACTTTTTCGCCAGCCGATTTTTTTGGGCAAGCCGGTGCGGCGCGGCGCGATGGTCGTTGACGAATACAGTTTCGCCCGCAACGCGCTCGGTCACCTTCGCACTCCTCCGGGAAAGGCCGGGAAGCTCGCGGTCAAGCCGGTCTTGACTGGTCCGTACACGCTGGCAAAACTCTCGGCTGCCGAAGGGCGCCCTACCAACGGCGCCGGCAGTCACCGTACCTCGCTCGAAGATCGGGTTATCGCTTACGCGGAAATTATTGCCCTGGAGATTGCGGCTTTGGTGCAGTCCGGAGCGCACCTGATCCAGATCGATGAACCCGCGATTCTGGCGCATCCCGAAGATTGGCCCGTTTTTGCTTCCGCCATCGCCGTTCTTTTGGCGTCGAGGGACAAGGTTCGTAGTGCTGGACGAAAACTGGATCTCGCGCTCTATACCTATTTCGGGGACGCATCATCACTGTACGAAAAGTTCGTGGCTCTTCCGTTTGACGTTCTGGGCTTCGATTTCATCTCCAGCGCCACGTTGCTGGAAACCATCGTCTCCGCCGGTTCGCCCAAGTCACTCGCGCTCGGTCTCATCGACGGGTGCAAACCACAGATCGAGAACTCCGCCTTGGTGGCCAAGCAGATCGACCGCCTCCTGCCCAGAATCAGTGGCAACCAAATCTTCCTGGGGACTTCCTGCGGCTTGGACAGCTTGGCCGCTCCGGTCGCCTTTGCCAAACTTGCGCTCCTTACTTCCGTCCTGGCCGAAATATCGGGATCGCCAAAGTCGTAGTTCTGCCTCACAGTTTCATTCGCCCAAGCACAACCTTTACCTTCCGCATACTCATCCAATCAGCAATTATCCAATTCACTTCACTGGCCCTGGTTCATGCTGGTACAGCATTTCAGCGTGATAGCCTCTCCTCATGACCCACGAAAATACCCGTTTCACGCCCCAAGTTCCAACGATGTCACCTGCCGCCGATCTGTATCTGCCTCTGCCGCTTCCTGCAAGTTCTCGGCGGGCAGCAATTCAAGGCCTGTCTGGCCACGTGCGGCAGATGCAGCGAAGGAACGAAGGAATCTCCCGATGGCTGCTGTTTGCCGTGCTGGGTGGGGCCGTCGTTGCATTCGCCATGGTTCGGCTCGCCATACGCTAGATCGGAAGCTCCGGCAGGCCATGCTCATGCTCTTTTCGGAATTCTAAATCCACATAATTAGAAAATATTTAATCGACGCGCCGATTCGCTGGTGTTAGTATCCCCGCGATGGCCAGCCCGATTGCGGACCGCGTTCCCGAGCGCGGTCTGGATGTTGATCCGATAAAGGTGGTTTCGTCCTCCGCCGCACCGGTCCCTCTAAATCTTCTCCACGGCCCCGATCCTTCGATTGACATGCTCGGCTTGCCGAAATCGTATCCTCAACTCGGTCGCTGGGTCGCTCTTGCCATACTCACCGGCGCTATCGCCGCCTTCCTGCTCGTGGCCCTGGCCGATCACTAGGTACACTCGCTGTACTTCCGCAGGTTTCACTACCAGCACGCGCCGGTTCAGCCAATTTTATTTTTTCGCCTCAGGTTGCAGCGCGGTTTTCCAGGGTGTTAGCATCTTGAGAATGTCCTCCGAATTTGAAAGAAATCGGCAAGAGCGAAATCGCCCGGCGCCTGATGGGTCTCAGGATTTCGAGGGCGAATTTGAACCCTTCGAGACTCGCGAGCCCAATGCCGCGCCGCGCGGTCTCATGCGCAAGCGGCGCCATCCGATCTTTTGGATTCTTTTGGCGCTGCTTCTCGGTGGGTTCATCGCTTTGGTACTCTCAGCTCTCGTTACTGACTAGCGTCTTTGGTCCGCGCCTTGATTTTGCTCTTTGAATCGCCTAAATTCGCCGGACATGAAAGTCCGCCATCGGCTTGTCGGTTTGCTCCTGCTGTCTCTGCTGTTGATCGCTATTATTTCCGCGACAATAAACGCCCAGCAAAAATCGACGCCTGCACCGCCTCGCGAGTACTCCGCCTCATCTGCTGCTCAAGCCAAAGAAAGTGAATGGGTCAAATCGCCGGTCCGAGCCGCCAAGGGCATGGTCGTGAGTGATGAGCTGTTGGCCTCCGCTGCAGGCGTCGAAATCCTGAAGCGTGGCGGCAACGCTGTGGACGCGGCGGTTGCCGTTGCCTTTGCCCTCGCGGTGGTCGAACCTCAGGCGGGCAACATCGGCGGCGGTGGTTTCATGCTCGTCCGGCTGAAGGATGGCCAATCGCACTTCGTGGATTATCGCGAAATCGCGCCGAAGAGTTCATCCCGGGACATGTATTCCGCGGCGGCAACGCCTGCCGAAAAAGATGCTTCGGTGGTGGGTTGGAAAGCTGCGGGCGTTCCCGGCACAGTCGCCGGCCTCGCGCTCGCCCTGAAAACGTACGGTACGAAAAAATTGCCGGAGGTTATGGAGCCCGCGATCGAATTGGCCGAAGTCGGATTTCCCGTCGACGCCAGGCTGGCCTCGCAACTGAAGAACGAAAGCGACACATTGGAGCGTTTCTCGGCGACCAAACGTATTTTCTTGAAAGACGGCTCGTTCTACGAAAAAGGTGAACTGCTGCGCCAGCCCGAGCTGGCCGCCACGCTCCGCCGCATCGCCAGGAAAGGACCGAACGAGTTCTATCAGGGCAAGACCGCTCAGAACCTCGCCAAGGAAATGCAAAAGAACGGTGGACTCATTACTCTCGACGATTTAGCCGCCTATCAGGCAAAAATCCGCGATCCTCTGGTTGCCACTTACAAATCCGGCGGCCACGACTGGCAGGTGATCACCAGCCCTCCGCCCAGTTCCGGTGGAGTAGCCGTCATTGAGGAAATGAACATCCTCGCGCCGATTGAATTGAAGGGCTGGGATGACGCCCAATCCGTGCACTGGGTTATCGAAGCCATGCGCCGAGCCTTCGCCGACCGCGCCGAATTTCTGGCCGATCCCGATTTTGCGATAATTCCGGTGCGCGGCCTGACTTCCGTCTGCTATGCGGATGTTCTGCGTCACTCCATCGATGCGACGCGCGCGTCGGAAAGCAAATCGGCGAAAGCCGGAGACCCAGCGCCATTTGAGAATCAACGATCGGACGGATCGTGTCCCGCTGTGACCGGAGGACGCGCCGCAGACGATTCCCATGACGCAGAATTGCGCGCACTCGCCGAAGCCGCGCATGGTGGGCACACCACGCACTTCTCCGTCGTCGACGCCGCCGGCAATGCCGTAGCCAACACCTACACCCTCAACGACAGTTTCGGTTCAGGCGTCACCACCAACGACGGTTATCTCTTGAACGATGAGATGGACGATTTCACCGCGCATCCCGGTTCGCCCAACATGTTTGGCCTGATGCAGTCAGAAGCGAACACCATTGCCCCGGGCAAACGTCCGCTTAGTTCGATGACTCCCACGATCCTGCTGCGTGACGGCCAACTGAGTTTCGTCACCGGTTCGCCGGGCGGGCCCACCATCATTTCTGCGGTGCTCTTGACCGTCCTGAACTGGATGCGGCTCGGCATGGACGCGCAGTCGGCCATCAATGCGCCGCGTTTCCATCAGCAATGGCTACCTGATTTCGTGGGTGCAGAACCGATCTTTTCCGACGCGGTCGAGAAAGATCTGGAATCGCGCGGCTACAAGTTATTTCCGACGCGCGCGTGGATTGGACAGGTGGAGGCGATCGGGATCGACGCGAACAGCGGCGAGCGCTTGGGCGCCGCGGACCAGCGTCGCAAGGGCTCCGCGCTCGGGTACTAGGACCGGATACACGAGATTCATCCTCGTCCTATCTGTACCACTATGAGCAGTTTACGAAAGTGAAGTGGACCGCACATTTGCAAACAAGCCATTCAACCTGCTAGGCTATCGCCGCCCATGACCCACGAAAAAAATGCGGCGAAGCCTATGACTCGGCAGTCTCAAATGCCGTTCACTCATCCGCGTCTTGCACATATTTCAGATAGCTCAACGGATCAAATTTCAGCATTTCTAACCGCAACACGGCCGCATTCAAAAAACGCCGTAACTATCAGTAGAAACTGCTACATAGCATTTTCTAACCGCAACATAAATCCCGGTGTTGCGGTCAGAAAAACGGCGCCAAATATCTCCTTCCAAGGAACGATATTTGCCGCAGATTATGTCTGCACCACGCGCAATTCCGGCCGGACGGCAGGCTTTTGATGGAGCGCATACTTTCCACCTACCGCTTCCTTCATCAGCAACTGAACAATGCGCTTCTTGCTGAAATCGCCGCCGCTGGCTTCACCTCGGTCGAAGTTTTCTGCGCGCCACATCATTTCAATTACAGCAATTCTCAAGCGGTGCGCGAACTCGGCGACAGTCTGCGCGAGCACAAACTAACCTTGCACTCGCTGCACTCGCCCACCGAGCGCGACCTCTCGCCCGGCCGCGAAAGTGGCGTGCCGCTTTCCATTTCCGAGCCGGAACGAATTCGCCGCTTGGACGCCGTGGACGAAATTAAGCGCACGCTCGAAGTCAGCGAAAAGGTTCCCTGCAAATATTTGATCCAACACATGGGCCAAGGCCGCCAGGCGGCGGATCCGCGCAAACTCGATGCCGCCTTTACCTCGCTCGAAAATCTTTCGATGTTCGCCAAAGCGCGCGGCGTGACCATTGCCCTAGAAAACACGCCCAGCGAATTAGGCTCGCCCTCGGTCCTGCACAAATTTCTCGTCGACACCCATCTCCACGATCTAAAGCTGTGTTTCGACATTGGTCACGCCCACCTGGACGAAGGCGTCGCTCCCGGGTTTGAAGCCATGCGCGATCATCTGGTCTCTTCGCACATTCACGATAATCATGGCGACAAGGATGAGCATTTGCTGCCCTTCGCCGGAACCATCGAATGGGATGCCGCGCTTCGCAGCTTCGTCGACGCGCCCCAAACGATTGCCATGGTGTTCGAAATCAAAGGCCAGGGCGCTACACCGCCGTCTCTGGATGAAATCCGTGCGGCCGCGGACCAAGTCGAGAAGAAGCTCGCCACCATGCAAAAAGGTTCAAAGCAGCACCAGGGATAAAGTTCGAAGGGACCGCAATCGACACCACTCATGACCGAAACGGCACAAACACCCAATCCAATTACCACCATCGAGCAGGCCGGAGCGCAGGCCGGCGGCACCGTCACAATTCGCGGCTGGCTCTATAACATGCGCGAATCCGGCAAACTGCTGTTCCCCATTTTTCGCGACGGCACTGGCACCATGCAGGGAGTGGTATCGCTGAAGGAGCAGCCGGAAGTTTTCGCCGCGCTAAAAGGTCTGCCTCAGGAATCCAGCGTGGTCGTCACCGGCTCAGTCCGCACCGAACCTCGCGCTCCCGGCGGTTTTGAGCTGGGCGTCACCGGCCTCGAGATTATTCAGCGAGTGCCCGATTCCGCTCCGTATCCGATCCAATTGAAAGAACATGGCGTCGACTTCCTTCTCGATCGCCGGCACCTGTGGATTCGCACGCCTCGTCAGGCTGCGATTTTGCGAATCCGCGCCGAAGCGCAGCGCGCCGCCAGAAATTACATGGACGCCCAGGGTTACACCCAGACCGACGCGCCGATTTTTACTCCCGCCGCGTGCGAAGGCACCACCACTCTCTTCGAAGTGAACTACATCGACGATCAGAAAGCCTACCTGACTCAATCCGGCCAGCTCTACGTCGAGGCTCTTGCCGCTGCCCTCGGCAAGGTTTACACCTTCGGCCCCACCTTTCGCGCGGAGAAATCCAAGACGCGCCGGCACCTGACCGAATTTTGGATGCTTGAGCCCGAAGCCGCCTACGCGCACCTGGAAGACATGATTCAGCTGGCCGAAGGCTTGGTCAGTTCCGTCGTGCAGTCCGTCGCTAAAAATCGCACGCGCGAGCTGGCGCTGATTGAGCGCGACGTCAAAGCGCTCGAAAAGATCGTCCCGCCTTTTCCGCGCATCACCTACGACGACGCGATCAAGGTTCTCCAAAAAGCCGGCCACCCCGCCAAATGGGGAGACGACCTCGGCGGCGACGAAGAAACCATCATCTCGAAGGAATTCGACCGGCCAGTAGTGATCCACCGCTATCCGACAGCCATGAAGGCGTTTTACATGGCCACCGACCCGGCGCGTCCGGAGCTTTCGCTCAGCTTCGATATGATTGCGCCAGAAGGCTACGGCGAAATCATCGGCGGCGGCGAGCGCTTGGCGGACTACGACACCCTGGTTGAGCGCTTGCGGGCCCACAACCTGCCCGAGGAATCGTTCCAGTGGTATCTGGACCTGCGGCGCTTCGGCAGCGTTCCCCACTCCGGCTTTGGCCTGGGCCTGGAACGCACCGTGGCCTGGATATGCGGAACCGAGCACATTCGCGAAGTCATCCCCTTCCCACGGATGCTCTATCGCGTCTATCCTTGATGTTCCTTCTCGCTGCACAGGGTCAAAAGCTGAAAATTTATGCCTGACAAAATACGCATCATCGGCGTACCGATGGACTTGGGCGCGAGCCGCCGGGGCGTCGACATGGGCCCCTCTGCGCTGCGCGTGGCCGGTTTGCAGGCTCGCCTGAGGCAACTCGGCCGCCACGTGGAAGATATTGGCAACGTTTCCGTGCCACAGCCGGAAGAGCAGCCCTACGGCGAAAAACGCGCGCGCTACCTGGACGAAATCGCCAGCGCCTGCAAGGGCCTGGCTGACGCTGTAAAGAAGTCCTTGGACGAAGATTTCACCCCGCTGGTTCTCGGCGGCGATCATTCCGTTGCGGTCGGAACCACCGCCGGCACCGCCGCCCATTTTCACAAGAAATCAAAGCGCATTGGCGTGATCTGGCTGGACGCGCACGGCGACATGAATACGCCGGAGTCTTCGCCCTCAGGCAACGTCCACGGTATGCCGCTCGCGTCGATCATGGGTTACGGGCCGCCCGAACTCACCGATCTCGCGGGCGTCAAGCCGATGGTCGAACCACGAAATGTTGCACTGGTGGGAATTCGCGAGCTCGACGCCAAGGAGCGCCGCCTGGTTAAGGAATCTGGCGTGCACATTTTCACCATGCGCGATATTGACGAGCGCGGCATGCGCGAAGTGATGGCCGATGCGCTGCGATTTGCTGGCGACGATACTGCCGGAATTTCGGTCAGCCTCGATATGGATTTTGTGGACCCCGGTGACGCGCCCGGAGTGGGTACGCCGGTGCGCGGCGGAGTTACGTACCGCGAAGCGCATTTGGCTCTTGAAATGATCGCGGACAGCAAACTCCTCGAATCGTTCGAACTGGTCGAAATTAATCCGGTGATTGATGTCCACAACACCACCGCGGCTCTCGGCGTGGAGCTCGTTCTCTCCGGCCTCGGCAAAAAGATTCTCTAGACCAATGACTATAGCGATCAGGCCCACAATCGAGGCGCTTTCGTCATGACCTCTGCGAAACGTCTGCGTGTAGGTATTTTGTTCGGCGGCCGTTCCGGCGAACATGAAGTGTCTCTCGCATCCGCCGCCTCTGTAATTCGAGCCCTCAATCCTGAAAAATATGAAGCCGTGCCTATCGGCATTGCTAAAGATGGGCGTTGGTTGGTCGGTGGCGGCGCGCTGAAATTGCTGGCCGACGTTTTGAAATCAGGCGACCGCGTCGTATTGCCTCCCGACCCGACCGCGGGGTCGCTCGTTCCTCTGGGGGGTGGTTCGGGCCAGTCCAGTGTCTCGGTGGATGTGATCTTCCCGGTTCTGCACGGAACGTTTGGCGAAGACGGTACCGTTCAAGGCCTGCTCGATCTGGCCGGGCTGCCTTACGTCGGCGCCGGGGTTTTGGCTTCGGCGGTCGGCATGGATAAAGATGTGCAAAAGCGGCTTTTCGAGCAGGCGGGCCTGCCGATCGTGCCGTTCGTCGCCGTGCGCCGCGCCGAATGGGAAGAGGATTGCGAACTCGTGTCGCGCACCCTGCGCAAGAAGTTCAAATTTCCTTTCTTCGTTAAGCCCGCAACGCTCGGCTCGTCGGTCGGCATGTCGCGGGTCAAAACTGCCAAGGAAATCGGTCCGGCCATGGATCTGGCGGCGGAGTTCGCTTTGAAGATCATCGTTGAACGAGCGGTATCGGCCCGCGAGATCGAAGTGTCCGTTCTCGGCAACGACGACGTCGAAGCGTCAATCCCTGGCGAAATCATTCCGCATCGGGAATTCTACGACTACACCGCGAAATATCTGGAGCAAGGTACTCGGCTCGAAATTCCGGCCAAGCTTTCCAAGAAACAGGTGACCACTTTTCAGGAATACGCCGTCCGCGCCTTCCGCGCCATCGACGGTACCGGCATGTCGCGCTGCGACTTTTTCCTCGAACGCCGCACCAACAAAATCTTTATCAACGAGCTGAACACCATCCCCGGTTTCACCTCCATTAGCATGTATCCGAAACTCTGGGAAGCGTCTGGCCTGCCTTACACCAAACTGATCGACCGCTTGATCGAACTTGCCCTCGAACTTCACGCCGAAAAGGCGCGGACGAAGTATTCGATTGAACTGCCGAGTGGCTCCTCCGGCGCCCTGGATGCCTAGAACCATCACCTGAAACAAACTTTTCTTGGCTGCGTAATACAAGGTGAGAGCTACAGCCTTGACGATTCGCGCTGCGGCACTTAAACTAACTGTTTAGTTGAACTTAATGACTCGCCACAAACTCAACCCCGAACAATCCGGAACCGCCCGGCGAATACTCGCGGCGGCAGAGCACCAATTCGCGGCTCAGGGCATGGCCGGCGCGCGCACCGACGAAATTGCCTCCGCGGCGCACGCCAACAAGGCCATGCTCTACTACTATTTCGGCGATAAGCGCCGCCTACATCGTGCGGTCCTGGAGAACCTTTTTCGCCAGCTCCGTGCCGGAGTCTACGCCCCGGCGGCCCGCTCGACTCAGTCGCCCCACAAACGCCTACTGGAATTCATCAGCAGCTATTTTGATTTTCTGGCGTCACATCCAAATTACCCGCGCTTGGTGCAGCGCGAAGCGATGGAAGCGACCAAAGATTTCGAATGGATCGTACAAGAACATCTTAGGCCGTCACACAATTCCCTGGTTCGAACCCTGGAAGAAGGTATTCGCCAGGGCGAATTCCGGAGTGTGGACACCCACCAGACCGCTTTCACGATCATGGGCATGACTACTTCTTACTTCGCAGCCGCTCCGATTCTCAGCCACGTGGCCGGGCATGACCTGATGGCGCCCAAGGCTTTGATCTCCCGAAAACGTTCAGTGCTCGATTTTATAAATCACGGACTATTGCGCTCCAAAGTGAGATCTCGATGACCGGAAAAAAGTTTATGGGCCTGCTGCTGGTGATCTTCACCATCACGGCGATCGGATATTTTCTGACCATGCCGCGCGGGAACGATATTCCGCTGACGGGCGTAATCGATGGCAACGAATACATCGTGAGCCCGCAGATGACGGGACGCATCGTGAATTTGACCGTCGATGAAGGCTCGGTGGTAAAGAAAGGCGATTTGATCGCCGAACTGGACGACAAGGAGCTTGAAGCGAGTTTGGCCGCGGCCAAGGCCAATGTCGCGAGCCTCGACGCGCAGGTCACGGAAGCGAATCACAATTATTCTTGGACCAGCAATCAGACCGACGCGTCGGTCAGTGAAGCGCAAGCCCGCGTCACTTCGGCCAAAGCGCAGCTCGAACCGGCCCACGCACAATTGTGGCGGGATGAAAACGACCTGAAGCGTATGCAGCAGCTTTTCGATAAGGGCGAAGTCTCGGCGCAAGAGCGCGATCACGCCGAAGCCGCGGTACGAATTTCCAGAGCGAACGTCTCGGCGCTGGAGCAAGCCGTCAATGCTTACGTCGCGACGGTCGATGTGGCGCAAGCGAATCGCCAGCAGGTGCCAGCGCGCAAGAGCGCCGTCTCGACCATGATGGCCCAGATGGAACAGGCTCGCGCGTCTGAAGCGCAGATGACCACGCAACTGGGCTACACCAAAATCTATGCGCCAATCGACGGGATTGTTTCGGTGCGCGTCGCGAAACAAGGAGAGGTGGTTTCGATTGGCTCGCCCATCGTAGTCGTCGTCGATATCAATCACCTGTGGGTACGCGCCAGCGTCGAGGAGTCCTACGCCGATGCCATCAAGTTCGGCCAAAAGCTGACGGTGGAGCTGCCTTCGGGAAACACAATTGAGGGGTCGGTATTTTTCAAGGGCGCGGAAAATGAATTTGCCACCCAGCGCGACGTAAGCCGGACGAAACGCGACATCAAAACATTTGCCATCAAGGTGGCGGTTCCTAATCCGGAAGGCCGTCTGTTTACTGGAATGACAGCGATTGTCCTGCTGCCGCGGCCGGCGAAACCGAGCTGGTTTTCGAGGGCGGGCGTGTAGTGGCGCCCGACCCCACAAACGCGATCGAAGTCGAGCACCTCACCAAAAAGTTCGGCGAGCTCGTGGCCGTGAACGACATTAATTTCAACGTGGCTCACCGCGAGATTTTTGGGCTGCTCGGGCCCAACGGCGCGGGCAAAACTACCCTGATCCGCATGATGACGACGCTTACGCCGCCGACTTCCGGCACAGCGCGAATCGCCGGACACGATATTCGGATCGACGCCGACGGGGTCCGTTTCGCGATGGGCGTAATCCCCCAGGCGCTTACCTCAGACCCCGAACTGACCGCGACCGAAAATATTCTGATCCACGCCAAGCTGTACGGCGTGCCGCGCACGCACCGCGACCAGCTGATCCATGATCTGCTTGTGTCGGTCGACCTGTTGAAATTCAAAGACGCCTTGGTGCGGACATTTTCCGGCGGCATGCGCCGGCGGCTCGAAATCGCGCGGGGCTTAGTCCATTCGCCCAAAATTCTATTTCTCGATGAGCCCACCACTGGCCTCGACCCTGTTTCACGAACCAACGTGTGGCAATTGATTCGGCGGCTCTGCGACAGCTCCGATATGACCATCCTACTGACAACGCACTACATGGATGAGGCCGACAAACTGTGCGACCGCATCGCAATTGTGGACCATGGCAAGCTGGCCGCGCTGGATACGCCGACCAAATTAAAAGACAGTGTTCCGGGCAATGACACGGTCGAGGCAGAATTTGGCAGTGTGCCACCGGACTGGAATTCGCAGCTGCAGAAATTAGCGCACGCGACGGATGTCAGCCAACGCGATGGCGCGATCCATATTGTTTCGAACGATGGGCCAGCGACGGTAGCGGCGCTGATGGATTTGGCTCGCGCGAAAAATATTCAGGTTAAGAAAGTCAGCGTGCAAAGCACGACCTTGGACGATGTGTTCCTGCACTACACCGGAAACGATCTGCGCGATACGGCAAAACAAGGAGTGGGGCTCGATGTCAGCCATCTCTACCGTTAGAGATTTTGCGTTGACTCGTCCCGGGGTGGGCGTTCGATGAACTTCGGGCGAATTTGGGCGCTCATTGAACGCGACCTGCGCAAATTCTTCCGCAGCCCGGNNTGCAATTGGTGGTGCTGGGCTATGCCTTTGGCGGGAAGGTGGTGGGCGTACGCGTCGCCGTGGTCGATCTGGACCACTCGACCGAATCCCTCAAAGTTCGCGAGATGTTCGACGGAATTGCCACCGGCCCGAAGACTTTCAAAATCGTGCAGTACGATTCCCTTTCCGACGCGACTCACGCTCTGCAAACCGGGCAGGTTCGCGGGCTGATTGTCATCCCGCACGATTTTTCCCGGCGCTTTTATCAGCGCAATCGACCCAAGATCGCATTCACCGAAGACAACACCGACCAGTTCATTTCGAGCGCCATTTTTGAACGCTTGCAACAAATGGTGCAGGACCTNNGGCGGGTTCGATTGCGCTTTCCATCTTTGTGGTGGCCATGATCGGCGGCGGCATCACCTTCATTGATGACAAGTCGCGCGGGCTGCACGAAGGCTATCTGGTCACGCCCATCAAAAAATCCGAACTGGTGTTCGGCCTGATCGGCGCCGGCACGATCAAAGGGCTGATGGCCGGCATGGTGCTGACGATCATCGGCGGAATGATCGCCGGATTGCCAAATCTTTGGGAACCCGCGAGGCTATTTTATCTGGCAATGGTGGTCGCGACGGCGGCGCTGGCCATGATGAGCTTCATGTTCTTTCTGATGGTGCGCGTCGATGATCCCCTGGTCCCGCGCGCGATCTTTGGAGTCCTGAACACGTTGCTCTTTTTCCCGTCGGGCGCGGTTTACCCCATCGAAGCGTTCCCCTGGTGGCTGAAATGGGTCTCGGTTATCGACCCGTTCACTTACACGGTCCACGCCCTGCGCAATCTGACGCTCAAGAGCACTGGCATTGAAGGAATTTACAAAGACGTGTTAGTTTTACTATGCATCGCCGGAATCATGACTACGGGGTGCATCATGCTGTTCAAACGGCAGCTGTAGTTTCGGCAGAATTGCGAGGAGATGGCGTGGCACTTTTCGATACCGCAGCGGAACACCCACCCGACCGAATACGCCGTTACGTCGTCACCACGCTGGTATTTATCGCGCTGTTGGTCACGGCGAGTTGGTACTTGATGCGATTTCACACCGAAAAGCGGACCGCCCGGCATTTTATGGATACGGTGGTGGCGGGAAATATGGAAGAGGCATACCGCCTCTGGAAACCTTCGCCGTCATATTCCTACAAGGATTTTCTGGATGATTGGGGGCCCCAGGGTTATTACGGCCCGGTTCGTAGCTACCGCATAGAAGATACGCAGCATGTGAAAAACGGCTCGGGATTGGTGGTGGTAATGGACGTAAGCCCGTTCAGCCCGTATCCCGAGCGTGACGATGCAGTGAAGCAAAACAAAACTCAAGAAGCGCGCTTGTGGGTCGAATTTTCCGATCAGTCGCTGAGCTTCCCGCCTTAGGGTTCCTATGGATTAAATGGTTCGCTTTCTCTTAGATTGCAGACTCACCGAGACCAGCAGGAGAAATCAGTAGTGCCCTCAGCCGACTCGACTCCATCCCCGCCGCTGTTCCAGCGCTTCTTCGCTTTTATCGGATATTTAATTTTCAGCATTATTTTGGCCGCGGCCGTTTTGGAGTTGGGCGCATTTGGAATTTGGACGCTTTCGCACGGCGCGCGCCCGAACCGCCAGGAAAAATTGGGCAGCGCCAGCCCGGCCTACGCTGATTTTCCGTGGGCTGCAGAATTTTGGAAAGAGGAAGCGCAGCGGAGAAAGCTTCACAACGGCGGATACGTGCCGTTTCGAATTTGGGGTACACCGGAATTCCACGGGAAATACGTCAATAACGATAAATATCAGTTTGGAGTTGTGCGCCGGAACATTGACAACCTGAGTGCGGACTGCAAGAACCAACCGATCACGGATATCTGGATGTTCGGCGGCTCGACGCTATATGGTTCCGGAGTTCCCGACTGGGCGACAATTTCTTCCCTGCTGGCCACCGAACTGAATAAAACTCCGAAGCGCTGCGTCGCGATTACCAATTTCGGTACGGAGGCCTACAACTCAAATCAAGAACTCTTGCTGCTTCTTGAGCAATTGAAAGCGGGTCGACGCCCCGATGTGGTGATCCTTTACGATGGCGTGAACGACTCTTACACCGGAGTCTATCAGCCGGGAATCGCGACGGCTCATATGCAATACACGCAGATCAGCGCCCGCGTCGAAAGCAAACTGGTGGGAAAGCTGGAATTTTTGCGGCATTCATACGCGTTGCAGCTGGCTCGCCGCCTGGCGCTCTTCAAGCAGAAACAAGATCCGAAGGCAATGGAAGCCGAAACGAAATTGAAAGCGATGCAGACGCTGGACAATTATGAGGCGAACTTGCGCATGGTACGGGCACTCGCTGGAATCTATCACTTTCAGGTTTACGCTTTCTGGCAGCCGTCGCTGGCGTACGGGAGCAAACCAATCGTTCCGTACGAAGCTGAGTTAATTCGCGTGGATACCAATAGCCCCGATGGCAGCGCCCTGAAACCGATGCGTTTTGCTTATCAGGAAGCGGAGCGGCGCGCCGCGGCGAATAGCGATTTTGTTTTTTTGGGGAATATTTTGGATTCGGAACAAGAGCCGCTTTATCTCGACGAATGGCACCTGGGCCCTAAAGGAAACGAGTTGATCGCCCAAGCGATCGCCAATAAATTGCCGGCGAATTTTGCCAGCAGCACATCAGCGCAATAAGCCGTCAGCCGTTTTGCGCCTACCTCCCGCCGCTTGATTCTTTTTGAGGCGTCTGTTCCGACTATCCTTCGAGCAATTCCGCACACGCCGCACGCACTTCATCCACTGATATAGCAGCGACGGGGCGCGAGTCATGAATCAAAATGGCTTTGTCGCCGCGCGGATGTTCGAACTGCGCACCGGTGGTGACGACGCGACTCTTCGCGTGTAACGGCCGCCATTGCACGGGATCGGTAAGGCTAAAAATTGCGACCGTGGGGCGCTGTAGGGCGGAAGCGATATGCGCCGGGCCAGAGTCGTTGCCCAAGAACAGACGCGCCGACGAGACCAAAGCAATCAGTTCACGAACGTCGAGGTTGTCAGCAATGATGGCGCGGCCTTGCATCTCAGCACGAATTTCCTGAGCAAACATCTTCTCTTGCGCGCTATAGTTCACGACACTTGCGATTCCATATCTGGCGCGCAGCCAGCCCGCGAGTTCGGCGAACTTCGCAACCGGCCAGCGCATTTCGGCAAGTCGCGCGCCCGGCTGTAAAACCGCATAGGCCTGGTCGCTTCCAATTCCGTTGGCCGCGAGTTTCCTGGCCACCGAATCGCGAGCGTCGGCCTGCGCAAACACTTCAGTTGGCGGAATGGGACCTCGTGGCAAGCCGGTCCAATAAAATTGAGACATCCGATGTTCCACGGTATGAACGCTGGAGCGCCCGTAGAATTCCCGAGCCTCCGGTACCTGCACGTTGTAAAGAAACGAATATTGATGATCCTTCCATCCAACGCGGGCCGGTGAGCCGGATGCTCCCGTGAGCAGTGCGCTGCGTGGACCGCCATGCTGATTGAATACCGCGGAGAATCGGCGACGGCGAATTTGCAATGCCGTGGTGCTCAAAACCACGGAAGAAATAATCTCGTCGACAGATGGATTGCCTTCAAAGGCTGCGGCAAAACGAGGCTCAACAAGCACGGAGATTCGCAGATCCGGACGCCAGGTTTTCAGCGCAGCGACGGCCGGCGTTTCCAAGACCAAGTCACCCAGCGAGCGCAGCCGAACAATCAGAATCCGCGAATCTGCGGGCAGGGTGGGAAGCAAAGAGGATGGATCGCTTTCGTATGCAACCTGGTGCGCGATTGGGGACTGGCTCGGTTTCACTGCGGAACGCGGCAAATTATTCGGCGTCGATGCGTGCTTCGTCGATCAGCATGACTGGAATATCTTCGCGAATAGGATAAACGCGGTGGCACGAAGAGCACTTCAACCCATTTTTATCGTTGGTCAACTTCACCGGAGTTTTGTCCAGCGGGCAAACCAAAATATCCAGAAGTTCTTGAGAAACCGGCATCAAATTCCTCCCAGCGCACTGTAGCAGAGCGAGTCGTCAATCGGCAACTTGTGGTGTCGCGATAGCTGCCGAATTCTTCACCGGTGAAGGCACGGACTGAAGTGGGCTCTCGATTTTCAGGCTCAGCCTGCACTTCCATTCTGAGCCCTGCGAAAGTTCGACCGGCCATACGGCGATAATTTGCGAGCCCTGATAAATTCGCTCGAAACCGTCTTCCGATTCCGAGACGGTCTCGATGGGCGTGATCCAAAACTCTTGGGCTGCGGCAGCGGCCAGCGTCACGCGGATTCCCTGCCATTCATCGACAACCCGCAGGTCCGAGGCCGCAACATGCGCGCCCCACCGCAAGGGATAGCGGGTCCCGGCCATTTCGAAATACCGGTCCGGAGCCGAGGGGGCGAGAAAATTCAGTACCGACTCCATCCCGACGTAAACGGATGCGGTGCCCGGGGCCGTGCGGCGCAACGTCAGATCGCAGGTGACATTGAATCCGCGATCGGTGCGCTCGAAGGTGAACGTCTTTTCCGCAGGCCAGTCCACACTTTTTTCAGACACGAAAGTCGCCTGTACTGGTGATATTAGCGAAGTTCGATAGCTACCGCTCGCGAGCGCAGCGTCTTCGTCCAACTTCACATTGCCCGCATCTTCATAGGTTTTGTTGCGCCCGAAAAGCAGGAGCCGGAAACAGTTACGCGGCCAGCGGTCATATTGCAGCCAGCGCTCCAGGCCGTCCTCTTTGGTGCGGGTTTGCTCATGAATCGAAGTAGCGCCCTGCGATTTGTTGGCGTGAAGATTCTTGATGTTGGCGTGATAAGACTCGCGGCGGCGGGCCAGAGAATTGATGACCGCGGTATTCGATTGCCGGCAATCGATCGCGCAGATGGTCGCGCCGTCGGCGGGATTCAGCAAGGCTGCGTAGCGATCGGAAGTGAAGTAAATTTCATCGTGGCCATCGCCGTTAAAATCAATCGCAGTCGAATCTTCATACTGGCGCGTACGATGGGTCAGGCCGTCGGCGATTGTCTCGGCTTCGACCAACGAACGCCAGAGCGCAGTGCGCAGATGGGGAGAATACAACCCGCCAAAGACTCCGTGCCAATACGGGTCATTGCACTGCGCGCGTAGCACCAGAGTCTTGGCCCGTTCGCGAGCCTCCAGGAACGACAGTTCGCGGCGACGGCTGGCGTCTAGCGCGCGGACTTTGTGCGACACGTGCAACATCTTCTTGTGCAATAAGTTCGATTCCAAATATTTCGAAAAGAAATTCCTCCAGATACCGCCGCGCAGGAAGGGCAAAGCGTCGCCGCGCGACGCGAACTCGGCGATCAGGGAGTGATAACGGTTTCGCGCGGGTGTCGGAAGCGACCATTCCATCATTTCGGTGTAAGACGCGGTAGGCAGGTCCGCGCGGCCCAACGGCGCATGGGACGCTACAGCCTCGCCCGGCGTGACCATTTCGAGCCAGTCGGAATTTTTCTCCAAGGCCGAGAAGAAATTCTCGAGCCACTGATCCTGGTAGCACAACTTATAGGTGCCCGGCCACACGCCGAATTTTTCGAGATCGTCGCCCATTGCTGCGTAACCATTGGGATGGGTCGCGGCGGCCGCCCGTAAAAAATCGACGGTCTCCGCGGGCGAGCGAAACGGAATCAGATAGCGAAGCGCTTTCAATCCGGGGACGACTTTGACCGTGTGCCCTTGATCCTCGGCGAGGTAGTGGCCGTGCATCTGATCTAATTCAAAACCGGCGCCGAGAAAATGATTGTCGTCGACCAGCGTGTAGCCCACGCCGGAAGGGGCCAGCGACGAGGGAAGCTGCGGTTCCCAAACACGTTCGGCGAGCCACGCTCCACGGGGGCGACGACCGAAGTGTTTTTCGACGTAGTCGGCCAGCCGGACGATCTGCTCATGGCGGTCTTCGGGCGGTATCACGACCAGGATGGGTTCGTAGTATCCCCCGCCGACCATTTCGATTTGGCCCGTTTTCACCATGGCGCGAAGCCGTTCGAAATATTCAGGGTGCGAGTGTTCCAGCAATTCGAGCAGCGAGCCCGTGAAGTGCAAACCAATACGGATGGAGGGGTGGCGCGACAAGACGTCGATGAAGGGCAAATAGGATTGCTGATAGGCGCGTTCGATCACGTCATCGAAATTTCCGACTGGCTGGTGCGCATGCATGAGCAAAACGAATTGAAATCTCGGCACTCGAAACCTCGTCGACGCATTTATAGGATAACCCGATTATTGCGAAGTTCACACACAGCGAATCCGGTGGTCCGGAAGTGAGATGCTTAGGACGGTGGAATTGTTTCAGTCGATCCGCTTCGCGCCCGCCGTCAGCGAGATGGCTACGGGCGGCAAATTGCGGAATTTACGGCCGAAGCGCCGGCAAATGCAGTAAGCCGTTCGGCCAGGCGCTTCATCGCCGATTCTGCCGCCGCGTCCGGGGATTTCTCGGGGATGTAGATGACAATGACAGCGTTCTTCGCCGATTCAGTGATCATGCTCCTGGTTGAATCACTGATGGGACTGCCAAAGGGGCCCGCCGGATCGCCGAGGACTGGCCGGCCTTCCAGGTTCCAGGTTTTCTTGCCGATGCCCTCATAGCTTTCTCCGGGCAAGCCATGACGGAGGACCACCGGTTCATCGATTCGCGAACGGTCGTAGCACCCCAGCGGCCAACCGGTTTCAATGGATACGAGATTACTGACGTCCACCACGTTCGATACGCGATAGAGGCCCTTGCCTTGCACGACTCGACGCAGCAACGCTTCCGAGGCTGGCCGATATTTGGACGGATCCATTCCCCAACTGCGAAACAACCCTCGTATCGCGCGAATGGGCTCTGCTTCCGCGAGGCTCTCGAGCGTGAATTCTTTTTGCTTGTGGACGCATACTTCGTCCAGCAATTTAGTTAAATCCGGGTGAAGGGCTTCGACCGTGACGCGGTGGCTTTCCACGATCCCGAGTTTGACTCCGGGCAATTTAATTTCAATGTCCATGTTTCCCTGATTCTTCAGGCCAGCGCGGTCTTCTCTTCCCGCAACTGTCTGTGCGCCCAGATTGAGCGGGCCCGTTCCAACCCGACCGTAACATTCTCGCAGATATTTTCTTCTCCGACACATTCATGGAATTCCGCGTCCTTGATCATCTGCTGCGGTTGCTGCCTGGCCCCGCAGAAGACAATGGCGCGGCCGGACGCCCGCACCTGCGCCACCAGATTTTCCAGGGCTTGCAGACCGGTCGCATCCAGCGCGGTCATATTGCGGAGCCGAATGACCACGATGTCGGGCAGTTGTGGAATTTGAGAAATGATTTCGTCGATCTTGTCGGTCGCTCCAAAGAGGAATGGGCCGTGAATACGGAAAATGGCGACGTAGGGCGGAATTTCCTTGTGCTGCAGAATATGAACATGGCCTTCCTTTAGATATTGTTCGGTGACGCGCGTTACGGTGGTCGTCTCCGTGACTTTCCGGATGTAGACCAACGCCGCCAGGATCATGCCGGCCTCCACGGCAACGGTGAGGTCAGCAAAAACCGTAAGTAGAAAGGTGACGAGCCAAGTGGCGATCTCGAGTGGCGACAGCCGGAGCAGCGCCGGAATTTCCCGCCACTCGCCCATGTTGTACGACACCACGAAGAGAATCGCCGCCAGTACGCAGAGTGGTATGAACCTGGCATACGGCGCGGCGAACAGAATCACGGCGAGCAGCGTGAGCGAGTGAACCATGCCGGCAACGGGAGTTGTCGCTCCGGACCGGATGTTGGTCGCAGTACGGGCTATGGCGCCAGTGGCTGGAAGTCCGCCGAACAGCGGTGAGGCGCAATTGGCGATGCCCTGCGCGATGAGTTCGACGTTGGGATTGTGCTTCGTATTGCTCATGCGGTCGGAGACGACGGCTGACATCAACGATTCAATGGCGCCCAGCATAGCGACGGTGATCGCCGGCGCGACCAGCGGACGCATCAGATCAAAATGAAATACAGGAACGGCTAGATGCGGAAGTCCGGAAGGAATCCCGTGGAACCGGCTTCCGATGGTTTCCACGGGCAGCTTGAAAATCACTACGAGCAGCGTACCGACCACCAGGGCGACGATGTAACCGGGGATTTTTTTCACGTAACGCATGAACAAAATGATGATGACGAGCGAAAGACACGCGAGTGCGGTAGCGGCCGGAGAGAATGTGCGGAAATTTCGCGCGAGAACTTCGAGGCGAGCGGCAAATTCGCCCGGCACCTTGTCGACGTTGAGGCCGAAGAAATCTTTGATCTGCGTACTGCCGATAATGACCGCGATGCCGTTGGTGAACCCGACGACTACCGGGCGCGGAATGAATTTAACGGCGGTCCCGAGGCCCGTAACGCCGAGAAAAACCAGCATCAATCCCGCCATCAGGGTACACAGGTACAGACCGTCGAGCCCGTACTTCGCCACGATGCCATACACCACGACGACAAAAGCACCAGTCGGGCCGCCGATCTGCGTGTTTGAGCCGCCGAGCGCCGAAATCAAAAATCCGGCCACAATCGCGGTGTAGATCCCAGCTTGAGGCGCAACGCCGGAAGCGATGGCGAAAGCCATCGACAGGGGCAACGCCACGAGACCCACGGTGATTCCAGCGACAACGTCGGAAGCGAATCTATGGGTATTGTAATTCCGGAGACACTGAATCGATCGTGGAAGCCAGTCCTTCATTTCGGGAGCTTTCGATTCGTTCACCGCGTGAGGCGGCATCGCGGAACGATACTCCAGTATCGGACAACTAGGGCGGCACGTTAGAAGTTTCAGTCCAAAGGTTGAGCACGGAAGCAATAGAGCCAGGACTAGGTCCCGCCCTGCGCGTTAGTGCGCTGAGAGTTTCTAGGTCGCGGGATCGACCACGATTTTGCCCGTCATAGTCTTGTGTTTGGAGCCGCAGTCTTTGCAACAGCTGAAGGTATAAGTTCCCGGCTCGGTAGCTTCGATCAGGATCGGAACCATCTGTCCTTTTTTTACTTTGTAGCAGTCTTCGCCGAACAGAAACGACAGCCCAGGAGGAGTGTTGGCTTTGGCGCCGTCGGGAAAGGGATTTACGCGAACCCCGAGTTCCTCGGTGCCACCAGTCACATCCAATTCGACTTTTTCGTTCACCTTCAGATGGATCAGCTGGGGCGCGAAGGTGAAATCCTTCGTCGATACGGTCACGACTCGCGCGGGGCGATTGGCCGGGGAGTGCGGCGGATTCGGGGTAACGGCATCCGGCGGTTCTTGCGCCAGCGCCGGTCTTACGAGCACAAACGCAAGAGCAGCGAGAATCACAATGTTACTCAAAACCTTACCGATGATTTTCACGTCTAGCCCTCCGGGTGAACTGGACCCAACAGCTGCGTTCTTGCCAATCAGATTCTACCAGTGATCCGCGGCGCCTGCCCGGAAGCCCCCACGAACATTGACAGTGCGGAAGCGATGTGGAACGCTGATTTCGACGGAAGATGGAGCCAGGGACCGGTTCGCGGCATCGAATCGAACGGCAACAAAGAGAAGGAGCAACAGTGGCGATTGAACGCGAAACCATCATGGAAGCGATCCGGCAGTGCTACGACCCGGAGATTCCCATCAATATTGTCGACCTCGGGCTGATCTACGACGTAGCCAGCGACGAGGCCGGGAATGTGACCGTAAGAATGACACTCACCACACCGGATTGCCCATCGGCGCAGGCCATCCCGGAGCAAGTCCGCTCAAAGGTCGCAGCGGTCGAAGCGGTCAACGATGTGAAAGTCGATATTGTCTGGGAGCCAGCCTGGAATCCGAGCATGATCAGCGCCAGCGGAAAAGCGGCGTTGGGGCTGGAAGTCTAGGCACTGCCCGAAAAAACAAGAGGCGGCCGATCGGGCCGCCTCTCTGCACTTTTCCATTCTTTAACTCGAACCGTCCGGAACGCCGTTACGCCTTCTTGTTCTTAAACCAGTCCGCATTCACTGGCGTATAGCTGGTCCACTTCTCCGGCAGGTCTTCCAGCGCGAAGATGGCGGTCACCGGGCACACCGGGACGCACGCGCCGCAATCAATACACTCGTCAGGATGGATATAGAGCTGTTTTTCGGCTTCGAAGCCCGCTTCGTCCTTGCGCGGGTGAATACAATCCACCGGGCAAACGTCCACGCAGGCAGTGTCTTTCGTACCGATACAGGGCTCCGCGATTACATACGCCATTTCAACGTCTCCTCGGTCGAGGGGTATCAGAAGTGATTCGAGCCTTCTGCAGGCAATCCAGATACGCGATTCCTGAATAATTTTTATATCATTATTGATAAGCGGGCACAAGCGGGCCGCGTCTAACGGTGCGTAGCCGGGGCTGAGTTGCTGCGGGTATAATCTAAGCGACGGACAGCGAATTGAGGAGCAAAATGCAGAGTAATTTGGGCCTTCGAGGAGTTTCGGCAGTTGCGGTTGTGGCGATTCTCATGCTGGGCGTGGTGCTGCCAGGACACAGCCAGTCGACAGCTGGCAAAAATGCGCCAGCCGCGCACTCCGGCAAAAGCGCAGCAACGGCCGACCCGGCCTTGATCGATCTTAGCGGGTATCAGCAGGTTCTGGCCAAATACCATGGCAAACCGCTGGTGGTGAATTTCTGGGCGACCTGGTGCGAGCCATGCCGCGACGAGTACCCCATGATTGTCGAATTGGCGAAGCAGTTTAAGCCGCAGGGCGTGGAAGTGGTAGGCGTCGACATGGACGATGACTCCGACATGAATCTGGTACGGCGGTTCATCGCTCGAATGCAGCCCGGCTTTCCTAACTACCGGCAGAAAACTGGAATCGATCTGGATAAATTTTATGATGGAGTAAACCCACAGTGGAAAGGAACCATGCCGCAGACCATGTTCTACGGGAAAGATGGCAACGTGGTCGGATTTTTCCTGGGGAGCCGGCCGCGAGCGCAATTTGAGCAGGCTTTCCGGGCGACGCTGGGCGGATCGGCTAACTCGGGAACGCCTGGTGGCGCGAAGTAACAGATTTTCTGCAGTTTCCTTACCTTCACTTGCAAATTTATAGGAGCCCTCATGTTGCAGACGCGCGGAAACAAGATTACGTGGCTGGGACACGCCGCTTTTCGAATCGAAACGCCCAGCGGAAAAATAATGCTGATCGATCCCTGGGTGCTGAGCAATCCGATGTGCCCGGAGAAGGATAAGAAATTCGAGCGCATCGATACCATGCTGGTGACCCACGGGCACTTCGACCACATCGCGGATGCCGTGGAGTTAGGAAAGAAGTTCAAACCGCAAATCGTGGGAATTTATGAATTGTGCGTGTGGCTGGAATCGAAAGGCGTGACGAGCACCAACGGCATGAATAAAGGCGGGACGCAGAAGGTCGGCGAAATCGAAGTGACCATGGTCAACGCCGTCCATTCCTGTGGAATCAAGGACGGCGACCAGATTATTTACGGCGGCGAGGCTTGCGGTTACATCATTCGCTTGCCGGGCGGGTTGACCATATATCACGCAGGCGACACGGCCGTCTTCACCGACATGAAAATCATTCGAGACCTGTACGCGCCGGACCTTGCAATGTTACCGATCGGCGATCACTACACCATGGGACCGCGCGAAGCGGCGCTGGCGATTCGACTGCTCAATGTGCGCCACGTGATTCCCATGCATTTTGGGACCTTTCCACCTCTCGTGGGCCGGCCCGACCAGCTTCGGCAACTCACTCAGGACATCAACGGTCTCGAAATTCACGAGCTGAAGCCCGGCGAGACATTGAATGAATCGAATGCGCAAGCAGCTTCGCGTCAATCGGCGCACTAAGACTGACAAGGAGTATGCATGGCGAACATTCTGACTCCAGCGGTCGAAAAGTATCTTGCTGAAGTTGTTCCGCCACGAGATGCAGTGGTGGCCGATATGGAACGGTACGCGCGCGAACACAACGTGCCGATCATCGGACCCGAATGTGGGCGACTGCTGTATCTACTGACGCAAATTTCCGGAGCAAAGCGAATCTTCGAAATGGGATCGGCCATCGGCTATTCAGCGGTTTGGTTCGCGCGAGCGGCCGGACCACAGGCGGAAGTCTATTTCACCGACAGCGATCCGAAGAACGTGGATCTTGCCAAGGAAAATTTCCGGAAGGCTGGGCTCACAGACCGGGTCCACATTTTGCTGGGCGACGCGGTGGAGCTGATCGATACGGTTTCTGGCGAGTTTGACATCATTCTGATCGACGTGTTCAAGCGCCAATATCCCGCGGCGCTGAAAAAGTCGCTGCCGCGCCTGAAGCACGGTGGGCTGGTGATCGCCGATAACGTGCTATGGTCCGGAAAAGTAACGGAACCGGCGAAGGATGACGACACGCGAGGCGTCGTCGAATTCAATAAAATGGTCTACAGCTCCAGCGAGTTGTTTCCGGTGATCGTGCCTTTGCGCGACGGCGTGGCGGTCTGCTGCAAGGCGTGATTCCACCTCGCGGCGATCAGAATCTTAAAAAAACGATGGCTGACATTGCGCTAGTTGGTTACTGGCGGCGCAGCCGGCGCCGGAGCGTCTGGAGCCGGAACCGAAAGCGGCTGAGCCAGTTTGAAATGAAGCCGGGTCTCGGCGGGCAACACGATATCTTTCTTGCCGGTGAAGGCGGCGCCCGCAGTACCCGCACCACCGCCGGCCAACGCGCCGATCGCCGCGCCCTTTCCGCCGCCGGCCACCGCTCCAAGGATCGCGCCGAAAGCCGCGCCGCCGCCCGCTCCTACTGCAGTTCTCTTCCCTCGGTTTTTGCCGACGTCTTCGATTTCGTTGGTCTGCATCGGATAGCGCGTTCCATCGATGCGGACCGAATCGATCACGAGCTGAAGTAGCGCGTTGCCTTTGAACTTTCCAGCGGATTGAGCAGTTACGACCGTTCCGCCTACTTTGGTTCCAACTGGTAAAACAACCCATGTCCCGCTGGTTACTGGAACCGCCAGCGACGCGGCAAATGGATCGCCATTGTTGGCGGTTTGTGAATTCACGGTTTGATCCAAGGTCACGGTGATTGTGGTGCCCGCGGGTATCACAATGGGCGGCGGGGGAGGTGGCGGCGGCAAAGGCGCCGGAGCGGGGGCTGCAGGTGCGTTAGTCGATGCGCCGTTGCTGGCGCTATTGGAGCCGGAAGGGCTGGAGGGCGACGCGGAGTTCGACGATTCCGGAGTCGCTGCGGGTTTGCTGCCGCATCCGGCTACGGCCAGCAGTAAGGACAGCAAAGATAGCGGCAAGAATCGGGTGACGGTGGTAGTTCGCATGAAGTGCTCCTAAACCAGAAGTGCGCGGAGGACGAGGCCCGCGGACGGGTATTCTAAGTCGGAAAACACGGAATCTCAATCAGAGCTTGCGGGACGGGCTGAGAAAAACAGATGCGGCAAGGAGAGTGGTGTTTATTTTTGCGCGCTATTTCCGGAACGGGGCAAAAGGCTGCGCAGGAAGAAGGTGACATTCGCCGGCCGCTCGGCGAGCCGGCGCATGAAGTACGGAAACCAATCCGTACCGAACGGAATATAAACCCGCACGCGATAGCCGTCGCCGACCAGCTGATTCTGCAAATCGGTGCGAATCCCGTAGAGCATCTGAAATTCGAATTTATCACTGCGAATGTTATTTTCGCGCGCGAAATTCTTGGTGGCCTCGATCATCGCTGGATCGTGCGTGGCGATACCGTGATAGATGCCGCTAGGCAGCAGGAGTTTCATCAGTTTGATGTAGTTCTCGTCGACGTCAGACTTCTTGGGGAACGCGACATCCGCCGGTTCTTTGTATGCGCCTTTGCAAAGGCGCATGCGGCAGCCGACGGCCAGCAAATCTTTCACGTCCTGCTCGGCGCGGTAGAGATAAGCCTGCATTACGGTACCAACCGCTGAATATTCCGCGCGAACCCGCTTGGTCATATCGACTGTACGCTGCGTATACGGCGAACCTTCCATATCGATCCGCACAAAATTTCCCAAGGCGGAGGCGTGTTCAACGATGCCCTCGAGCAACTCCTGGCAAAGGCTCTCGCTGAGGTCAAGGCCCAGCTGGGTGAGTTTCAGGGAGACGTTGGCGTCCAACCGCTCACGGGCGATGCGGTCGAACATGTCGCGGTATCCGGCGGCAGCGACGCGCGCCCCGGCTTCGTCAGAAACGTTTTCGCCAAGTAGGTCGAGGCTGGCGAGCCGAAAGGTGCGGTTCACTTCGGCGGCTGCGGCGAGGGCGTCATCCAACGTTTCGCCGGCCACAAAACGCCGCGCTACTCGGCGGCTCACGCCGTTGTTGATAATGAATGGAGCGAGACGCTTGTTTTCAGAAAGGCGCAGCAGAAATTCGCGCATTAGCGAACCAAATCCCTGGGCGTGCTCTCGTATTGTTCGGAAGGCGATAACATCGACGAGAAAGTATGCCGGAAAGCCGAGGCTGGCGTCAGCCTTTGTGTCCGGAGAGGAACCGTTCGGCCTCAATGGCGGCCATGCAACCGGAACCGGCAGCGGTGATGGCCTGGCGGTAGTTGTGATCCTGCACGTCGCCGGCGGCGAACACCCCTTCGATGTTGGTCTTCGGCCCATCGTGGGTGGTGAGGTATCCGTCGGCGTTCATGTCCAGTTGGCCTTTGAAGATTTTGGTGTTGGGATCGTGGCCGATGGCGACGAATACTCCGGAAGTTTCGATCTCTTGGGTCTCTTGCGTTTCGATATTGCGGACGCGGACCCTCTCGACGCTTTTGGCGGTTACGTCGTTGATTTCCTCGATGTAGTACGGCGTCATGAATTTGATTTTTTCGTTCGCGTGGGCTCGGTCCAGCATGATCTTGGTGGCGCGAAATTCATTGCGGCGATGGAGCAAGGTGACCGTCTTGGCGAATTTGGTCAGGAAGGTGGCCTCTTCCATGGCCGTGTCCCCGCCCCCGACGACGACAATGTCTTTGCCACGGAAGAAGAAACCGTCGCAGGTGGCGCAAGTCGAAACTCCATGGCCCAGCAAATGTTTTTCGGAATCGATACCGAGCATGCGCGCGGAAGCGCCCGCCGCGATGATCAAGGTCTCGGTCTGGTAGGTTTCGTTTCCGGCGGTGATCGTAAAGGGCCGCTTGCTGAGGTCAGCAGCAGTGACAGCGCCCGCGCGAAACTCTGTGCCGAAACGTTGGGCCTGCTTACGGGCGTTCTCAATCAGTTCCGGTCCCAGGATGCCGTCGGGAAATCCAGGGAAGTTCTCGACCATCGTGGTCAACGCGAGCTGGCCGCCAGGCTCATAGCCATCTAGCACCACGGGGGCCAAATCCGCGCGCGCCGCATAGATTGCCGCCGTCAAACCGGCGCACCCGCTGCCGATGATGAGAACCTTGTGCACTGATTTATACCTCGCTGATTGGATGAGCATTGAGCTTGCGTCGATGCAGGACCGAATCTCAGATTATATCATCCCGCGGGCGCAAGATTAATTCTTGGCGGCGTTCGCCGGCGTGCTGGCGACAAAGCCGAATTGCCAGAGGTTTGTCATCTCCCGCATAATTCTGTCTGGGACACAAATGGCTTCCGCGATCAATCCGTTTCGATTACTGAGCGAGTTCATCGTCTTCCTGCTTGGCGCACTGCTGATTGTGCTGGCCTTCTCCGGGCGGGTTGGATTGCCCACGCGCCCTGCCGCGTTGATCGCCCTGGGAGCATTTTTTGTGTATTGGGGCGTTCGCGCTGGGATCAAGCCCGAACCGGGGTTGCGGCCGTACGAGTCGAGAACTCGCGCGATCTCACTGGCTCTCGTTGGTTTTTCCATTCTCGCTATGCTGATGGTTCCGCTACGGCTCGCGCCGTTGATGTTGGGCGTGGCCGGCGTGATTCTGGTGTTTCGCGGATTGCTGGGCGCGGTGTTTTCGTTGCGTCGAGGCTGACATCGCGGGCGAGCGAAAAATCCGATAAATAAGAAATCTTGGAATTGGCTTGCCCCCAAGGCCAGTTGCGGATAATCTCCCCGCAAGCTTTCGGCCCCGTTTTCATAATTACACCCAGCATTAAACGGCACGACAAACTCTGGGATTGAGGAGATCGACTGGTGCTAAAGGAATTCAAAGAATTTGCAATGAAAGGCAACGTACTGGACCTGGCGGTCGGTTTCATTATCGGCGCGGCGTTCGGAAAAATCGTGACGTCGCTGGTGACCGACATCATCATGCCGCCATTCGGATTGATTCTCGGCAAGGTCGATTTTTCGAATCTGTTCATCAACATCTCCGGAAAAACCTATGGGTCGCTGGCGGAGGCGAAGCAGGCCGGAGCAGCCACGATCAACTACGGAATTTTCCTAAATAACGTGGTGGACTTCATCATCGTCGCGTTCGCCATTTTCATTCTGGTGCGCATGGTCAATCGCTGGAATAAGCCCGTCCCGGTGGCGGCCGATCCCACCAAGGAATGCCCGTACTGCGCATCGAAGATTCCGGCGAAGGCGACTCGCTGCCCGAACTGCACTTCGGAACTGCGCGCCTAGAGCCGGTTTAAGAATTACGGAAGTTTGCGGAGGCTCTAAGGAATTGCCCGGCCGGTTTACAACTGGCCGGGCAATTTTTTTGGATCGTCGGAAGATTCCAAGCGATTCCCGTGAATCGAGTGGACGTGTTGCTGCAGTCGCGCCAGAACGTCCGCTTCCTGCCCCTGATCCAGTTCCCGCTCGACTTCGCCTAGAGCGAAATGAACGATGTCGTGATGATGGATTTCCTCGCCAGGGAGTTTGTCGCTGAGCTGTAACCAGATTCGGTGCAGCAGATCGATTTCATTTGGCGTGAGCCGCGGAGCGTGGGGACCAAGATAAAAAATCTGTTCCTGGCCGGAGGGCGCAAAGATTTCCAGCGTCACCCGCGGCCGCGGCTCCGGCATGCGTTCCCAGGTAAGGCCGATCGCGCGCGCCTGTTCGATCACTGGCATCTTCGACGAACTTCCGGCCACGATGGTGCTGGATTGCAGGTTCATGGAAGTCCGCAGAATGCCTTCCCAAAGATCGTTGGCGGCCGCCACGGCCAAACGTACCGGCTTGCCTTCCTTTTCCGCGAGCGCCAGAACTTTGGTGAAAAGGAGCTGTTCGATAGTGCTGAAGAGCTGATCCGGCGCTAACTCGTATTCGCCGGACGCTGCGCGCCGCAGCAAGCGTACATGAAGGACGACAATCTCGGCTTCTTTTTGGCGCACGCGTCGCAGCGCTGCCTCAAGGTGATACAGAGAATAGTAAGTGCTCACCGGCACCAGGATGTTTCCCGGAGCCACGCCAACGCTGGTCGGCGTGAGTTCCGCTTCCTGCGCCAAATTGAACTGATCCAGCTCCACGTGTGCGGCGCCGGCAGCGTGCACCCTCATGCGATGTTCGGAATATTCGAAAACACAGAACAGCAAAACAGTGAACGTGATCCCGGCAATGGTCGCGGATGGTTTGGTGAACAAATTGATGATCGCGATAGCAAGCAGCGTCAGCGTGATTAGCCCGAGGCCAACCGGGATTTCCTTACCAAAAATAACCGGGTTCATCGGGACGCGATATTCGCGGTCCTGCGGGTGGGTGTAGCGCAACACCAGCACCGCGACGCCTTTCATGGAGAAACTCCAAATCACCCCGAAGGCGTAGAGGTTGCCGAGAAACGTAACATCGCCACGGCTGATGATAATGGTCAGAATCTGAAACACGACGACCATGTTAATCAGGCGATGCGTGGTGCCGAATCGAGGGTGCGGGTGGCGGAACCACTCGGTAAGAACTCCATCTTCGGACACGCGATTCAACACGCCGTTGGAGCCGACGATGGCTGTGTTCACCGCCCCGGCCAGAATCAAAGTGCCCACAACCACCACAAAAACGTGGAACGCCAGCTTTACCGTCGGGCTGCCCACCAGATTCATCGAGAGGCCGCCAATCAGGTTCTCGGTGAAGTTGCCGCGGATGTCGTCGGGGATAATCATTACCGCAAAGAACGAAACCAGCGAGGTGAAGACCAGGCTGTAAATGAAGATGACCAGGCCAGCTTTTTTCAGGTTCTTGAGCTTGGGGTGCTCGATTTCGCGATAGACCTGCGCGAGAGATTCTTCGCCGCTCATGGCCAGCACCGAATGGCCCAAGCCGACGAAGATGATGATCAGCGTGAGAGTGTGGGCCCAGTGATAACCGTCCAGCCAGCCCAGCGAACCTTTATCGAGCTTCATGTTGCTGGCATTGGGGAACGGTGGCAGGTGCCAGCCGGTGCGCACCCACAGGGTGTAAACGCACCAGGTGATGAGCATCACGACCATGATGGTGGTGAGCTCCATGATGCGGAGCGCCTTACCGCTCGATTCCGGCACACCCTTAATATTCTCCCACCAGAAATACAGGGTGATGATGACGGCGACTGACGCGGCCGTCGCGTTCACATTCATGTGGTAATTGATGTGCGCGTAGGCGAAGAGTTCGTTGATGACGCCGACCAGATATTGCCCAGCCGAAACGCCGCTGATTGGGCCGGTCAGCACGTAGTCGAACATCAGAGCCGAAACAGAGAATTTGGCAAGCGTTCCGCCGAGGGCTTCCTTGACCACGCGGTACACGCCGCCGCGCACGAACATGCTGCAGCTTTCGACGTAAACCGCGCGCACGGCGTACGAGAACAGCATGATGCCCAGGATGAACCACGGTGCGGTTTTGCCGATGAACTGCTCCGCTTCACCGCCGGCGTAATAGGCCGACGACGCCAGGTCGTTGAGTACGATAGCCGCGGCACGCCAGAACGAAATGAAGGCAAGCATCGCCGTAGTAGCGACAAGTACCTTTGCTACGGGACGCACGCGGCCTGGCGTAAATGTGGGACCTGTCGAGTTCGATGCCATATACTAAGTTAGGTGCGGGTAAGAACTATACGTTGAAACACCGGCAGAATGAAAGCCTCCAAACATATCGAAACTGACGACGTAACGCTGGAAAGTTGGATTATCCGGCAGCTTCGGCCGATTTGTTCCGGAATTCTCGAGCACACGCTTCGCAAGGACAGATCTCGCGGAGATGGCCGAAACTGAAGATGCCGGTCGCGTGGCTATCCGAGAATTGGATTTGAATTGCGTAGTTCCCCACCGGCGTCGCAGCCTGCGCGGTGACCCGTGGCTTGTACATCGGAAGCACGGCCGAGACCTTGGCGGCCGGACCCGCCTTTGCTTTCTGCTCACGTTCGTCGTTGCACATGGCACAGGGGCAGGAATCGCGCAGATACGGAAAATCGTAATGGCTCGTGTGGGCATCGGCCCAGGTGATATCGACACCTGCCCCGGTGGAAATGTGAACTTTCAGGCTGGTTGGCTTTTTTCGGACGTCGAGTGGAATCGGCATGGAAATTCGATGGCCCCATAGCTACTCAAAAATTCAAAGGAGACGCAAAACTTCGCCTCCAGTGTCCCATATTTTGGATTCTCACGGGATTGCGTGGACTAGACGTCAGTCCGGTGGCTATCGGCGTTGAGAGCCCACCGGCGCCAGTTGAGGAACCAGGTGCCCGTGAGAGAAATCGATACGGCGATCGGCGAGCGAGCCGATGCTTGGTGCATGGGTCACCATCAAGATCGTGCGGCCTTCGGTGTGAAGTTCGCGGAGCAGATCGAGCACGATTTTTTCGTTCGCTTCATCGAGGTTGCCGGTAGGTTCGTCGGCCAGGATTAATTTTGGGTGGTTGATCAGCGCCCGCGCGACGGCTACACGTTGTTGTTCACCGCCGGACAACTGCGTCGGTAAATGTTCGAGGCGATCGCCAAGGCCGACTCGTTCCAGGGCCTGCTGCGCTTCCCTCTCATCTGTCGTGCTATGAAAATATTGGGCCAGCATAACGTTTTCGAGCGCGGTAAGGTACGACACCAGATGAAACTGCTGGAATACGAAGCCAATTTTCTCCGCACGGAAACGCGTCAGCCCCGCTTCGTCTAAGCGGCCGACGTCAACACCATCGACAATCGTTCGACCGCTCGTCGGGGTGTCGAGCCCGCCTAGAATATTGATCAGCGTGGTTTTGCCCGAACCCGACGGGCCCATGATTGCGATCCATTCGCCTTCTTGAATTTCGAACGAAACGCCATCGAGCGCGCACACTTTGCCAAATTCTTTGCGCAGGTTTTCGATTTGGACGACGGTGGCCACCAGGCTTTATTCTCCGCGCAAGATAATCGCAGGCTTCACTTCGCCGAGCATGCGCAAAGGCAACGCGCCGGCCATGGCCACGAGGGTCATCAGGATAATAGTGATTGGAAAAATCTGCCACTGCGGTGTCACCGCTGTATCAAAAACCCGTAAGCCCATCCAGTACGACAGACCCACCCCCAAGACCCCGCCCAACAATCCTCCTGCTGCGCCCAACAATCCGACTTCGGCAACAAAAAGGCTCACGATGCGCGTGATCGAGCCACCCAGCGCCTTCATCAACCCAACGTCTGCGCGGCGCTCCATGGCCAGCGCGGCCATCGTCGCCAGCACGCAGAGCGCGGTGAGCGCGAGAATGAGAATGATCATGGAAATAATCAGCAGACGAATCCGGCCGAGCAGCTCTCCTTCCGCTTCGGTCACCTTGCGAATCGGGTGAACCTGAAATTGCGGCAGTGCCGCACTAAGCCGGCTGGCTGTGGTCGCAATCAATTTTGGCGTGCCGCTCACGCTCAGTTGAACCACACTCACCTTGTCCGGCAAGTCGGCGAGGGTTTGCAGCGAGTCGAGGCTCATGAACACTTGATTGTCGTCTGCGGCGCCGGAATCGAGAATCCCAGAAATCTTGCATTGCGACGTGCGAGTGAGATATTGCAGCTGCAACGAACCGCCCGTCACCAGGTGCAATTCCCTTGCTGCGTTTCGACCCGCCAAACACTGCCCAGCATCGGCGCGCGAAGAAATCCATCCGCCGTTCATCTTCCATGAGGGGTTCAAGTTTTGAAGCTGGTCGAGCCAGGTGCCCACCGCGACGACTTGTGTTTCGCCGACGCGAGCGATTACGTAGGCAAACGGCGCGAACGCTACGTTCGCGGTCGCGACCCGCTGCACTTGGCCCATTACGGCGTCTTCATTCATCAGCGCCGAATTCGTGAGCGTGGATTCCGCGGCCGACTCCGTGGTCTTGGGAGCGATGATGATATTGGCGCCTAGTGTGCGGAATTGCTGGGTTAGCTGGTATTCGACGCCGAAATCCAGATTCAGCAAGCCGGAAATAACCGCCGCGCCGCTGACCAGCGCGAGAATGGCGACCGTCAAACGCGCGCGGCTGCCGCGCAGCAATCGAAATACGAGACGCCAGAACACTACTGGCCCCGCAATATGAGCGACGGACGCAGATGCGCCGCGCGCCGCAACGGTATCAGGCTCCCAACCAGCGCCACGATGGAGGCGAGGCCGAGAACGATGGGCACTAGAACGAATTGGGGAGTTGCAGGAGTGCCGAAGACACTGTTTCCCAAAACGTGAGCGAGCCCCGCACCAAAAATGAAACCAACCGTGCCGCCGAAAATTGCCAGCATTAACTGCTCAAGTAGAAAAAGCCCAGTCACCGCAAAATTGCTGGCGCCCAGAGCTTTCATCACGCCGATTTCCGAGCGCCGTTCCAGCACCGTCGTCGCGGAGGTGGCGGCCACGGCCAGGGCCGCGGCGATCAATGCTGCCAACGTGACAATCCAAAGCAAAGTGCTGACGCGTAACAGAACGCGGCCTTCAGTTTCGGCCACACGGCGAATCGCGCGCACGTCGGTTCTGGGCAAAACCGTCTTGATCTGAAAACTGATCGACGAAATATACGGCGAACAAAACCAGCGGTCGTATTCGGTTGGGGTGAGTTGAATGTTTTTGTCGTTCTGGGCCATTTCGCCGCGCTCGGCCAAGGCGTCGGCGGGCTTGGTCAGCGCGCTTACGAATAAGGAGCGGAATTCACCGGGGTGGCCGGAAAGTTTTTGCGCGACTGACAAGGGCACCAGTACGGAATTGTCTCCCGCGTCTCCAGTGGAGACGATTCCGGTGATCGTCAGAGGAATCTTAGTGCCGCGGCCGTCATCCTTCACGACGTTGATCGTGCCGCCGATCTTAAATTCCGCGGGGTGTTTCGCCGCCAACGCCGCGCCCACGACGCATTCAGCCGCGCCGTCTTGAAACCAACCCCCGTCAATCTTCCACCACGGGTGCGTGATGCTTAGGCCAGTCTTGAACGTGGTTCCATCAGGCACCGGCACGCCGTGTTCGAACCAGGTGCCGATCACGGTCACAGCTCCGCCGGCCTCGGCGACCGATGCCGGAACATCCAGAAAGGGCGTGAAACCTTCAATATTGTGGCGCCAGAAAATTGTTTTTAGCTTGCCGAGGTCCGCTTCCTGCAGGTAAGCGCCTTCATTTACCGGGCGATAATCCACGCCACCAATTTCTACGGGAAGCGTATCGGAGTGAGGCGTTACCAGCAGATTCGCGCCAAAATTTCGAAACTCACGTGCGAGGCGGTCGCCGACTTCCAGCGCGATCGTGAGCGTAGCGGTAGCCACCGCCATGCCAACAACCAGGGCAGCGCCAGTCAGAATCTTGCGTCGTGGATTGCGCGTGAAGGATTCCCTTACCAGGCGGGCCAGCATTGCGTCAGGAGTGAATCTTGGAGGCCGCGTCGCCAATCGCGGAAAGATCCACGACCACTGCGCCCGCCTCCACGTGAGATTTCACCGCGATGGGGTTGCAGCCGCCGGATTCGCCAATCGACGGAATATAAATCGCCGCGCCGCACGTGCGGCAAATGATGCTCTGGCCTTCCTGGCGGTAACCGGCAGGGCCGCAAATCTGGCAGGCATCGAGCGCTGTGGCGTAATCGCCGTTCGGCTTGTGAATCACGATGAACCGGATCACGCTGCCGTTCACATCGGCGGAGTAAAAATGCAAACTGGCGTCGGACAGATCGGTCAGCGGAATACGGACCAGGTTGTCCTGAGCGACCAACGGCTTCGAGGGCGCGGGAGCCGCAGCGACCTTGCCGTAGACATACTCGCCTGCGAAGGAAAGCACTACGCCGATGCAAAGCAGCGCCGCAGCGAAGCTCCACACCCGCTGGCGGCGGAAGGCATGTTCGCGCATCCGGCGCTCGGCCGAATTCCCTTCCGCGTCAGCAACCGGCGCTTTGGAACTGAACCACTCGCGTAACACCACGAGTGCGGCAGCGCCAAGGATCACGACGAAAAAGAAAACTTCATTGCGCACGATCGGGCCAATCGTGGACATTTCCGTCTTGCTGGACGGAATCCACATGGCTTCGCTCAATTCATGAATGCCGGTGAGCGCCAACTGAAACGCGACGATCATCAAAATGGCGCTGGTCGCCTTGAAAAAACGATGCAGAGGAATGCGCAGCGTTCCCTGGAAGAAAAACAGTCCAACCGCGATCGCGATGGCAATTCCGATGGCCGTACCGATCCAAACCTGCACTCCGGCGCTGGAGAGTTCAACGGCGCGCAGAATCAAAATCAATTCGGCGCCTTCACGCACCACCATCATGAAAACGAAAAAGCCAATCGCCCAGCCCGCGGCCCGTGTAGATTTTTGGGCATATGACTCCACGCGCTGCTCGATTTCCTTCTTCAAATGGCGTGCGGCCCGGTTCATCCAAATAATCATGGAGACTACGAGCGCCGAGGCCACCAGCATCAACAGGCCTTCAAACCCGTCTTCACTCACCTGCCACCGCTGCAGTAATATGGCCGCAACAAAGCTGGCTGCAGCCGCAAGCAAAACGCCGACCCAGACATAGCTGCTGAGGGCACGGCGGCCAGTACGGTTAAGGTAGACGAGGACAATGCCGACAACCAGGGCGGCTTCGACACCTTCACGAAGAGAGAGCAGCAGAGCAGAGAGCATAGGATTGCTAGTTGCAAACCAGTATCAACTAGAAATTTAAGTGTAACGCCAGCCCCCGGTGAAATCAAGCGAATTCAACTTGTTCCGCGCCCCTGCTCACGTTTCCGGTAGACTACCATCTCATACTTTATGGCTTTCTTTTCGCATTCGCCGCAGGCGCGAACTGGCGCGAACCACCCTGGCGTTATCGTGATCGCCATGGCGTTGTCGCTGGCTTTACTCTCTGCTGACGGCATGGCTTTTGGCGCTCGATTGCCGCGGCCGCAAGAGGATGCGGAGGCGCCTCCGCCATCAGCTCCTCCCAAGAAACCGGTAAAGACCGTTCCCAATCCAGTGATGGCGCCCGCCGGTTCGATGCCGCCCGCGAAAGCCGATCAAAAAAAAGGTAAGGAAGCCTACAAGAAGGGGTTGAAGGCCGAGGGGGACGGCGACTGGGCGACCGCCTTCGAGGCGTATTCCGACGCGGTCAACTTTGATGCTACGGTCATCGCCTACGGCCTGCACCAGGCGATTGCAAAAAGCCACGTGGTCCAGGCCAAGATCGAGGCGGCGGAAAAGGCGGCGGTCGCCGGAGATCTGACGGCGGCCCTACGTTCGCTGCGCGAAGCGCGGGAACTCGATCCTTCGAATCAGGTCCTGGCCGAGCGCCTGGCGCAAATGGATGCCTTGCGCCCGAGGGCCGGAGTCCAAACCGTCGCTGAACGCCAACTCGCGCCGCCGGTTCGGCTGGATCACCTGCCAGGAACGCAAAATCTTCAACTTCGGGGCCAGACCCAAAGCGCTTACGAAGAGATTGCGAAAAAATTCGGCGTCGAGGTGGCGTTTGATGTCGACCTGCGACAAGTGCCGGTAAAGTTCGAATTGAACGATGTGGACTTCGTCACCGCGATGAGGGTCATGGGCCAGGCTACCGGAACTTTCTGGCGGCCGCTGACAGCCCATCTTTTTTTTGTGGCCTCGGATACCGCGCAAAAACGAAAAGATTATGACGTTTCGATCGCGCGCACCGTGCTGCTCCCGAATTCCGACAGCGACGAGCAGATGACCGAAATCGCCAGGCTGGTTCGCGAGGTGGCCGGGATCACCCGGACTCAACTGGACACCAAGAGCCGGACGATTACCATGCGGGCTGCTCCGCAAGCGATGGCCGTTGCCGCCGGCATCATCGACGATCTGGAGCGTCCGGCGCCGGAACTGGTGCTAGAAATCGAAGTGCTCGAAATCGATAAGACCCACCAGCGCGATTTAGGCATTGTGGGGCCACAAACTGCGCAAGTTTTTTCGATCCCGTCAAATGTGGCGCGCGAGCTGACGGACGGCACCACCTCGATCGCCACGATCATTACCCAAATTTTCGGAACCTCGACGTTGCCGGCGTTCCTGGCATTCGGGGGAGGAATCACGACTTTTCTTTATACCCTTCCGGACGTAGCACTGAATTTCTCGGATTTCCTGTCCACGGTCCGTTCGGGGCGAAAAATGCTGCTGCGCGCGGAAGACGGAAAGCCGGCGACATTCTTCATCGGCGAACGCGTTCCGGTTTCCCTGGCGCAATACTCGTCGAGTTTGGGAAGCAGCGCGCAAACCAGCGCAGTCAGCGGCGGGTCGCCCGCCAATCTGGAGGTTTCGTTCCTGACCACGGGCGTAAACCCGGACTACGTAGCGACGGCCGATCTGAACAATGACGGTTTTCAAGACGTGATCGTCGCGAATTTCACGGCTGGAACGCTCTCTATATTTTTGGGCGTTGGCGACGGAACTTTTAACCTTCCGACCACGGTGACGGTCGGGGCCGGCCCGGCGTGGGTCGTGACCGGAAACTTTCATCTCACCTCGGACACCAGCGACAACGTGGACATACTGGTGGCCAACGAAAATGCCAACACGCTGAGCCTGCTGCTGGGCAACGGCGACGGCACGTTCAAGGCCGAGCAGACCTTTGCCGTCGGCAGCTACCCAAGCTCCGTGACGGCGGCGGACGTCAACGGCGATGGCAAGCCTGATGTTGTTGTCGCCAATGCGGCCAGCAACAACGTGGGCGTGCTGCTGGGCAACGGCAATGGCACGTTTCAACCGGGCGTGAGCTACCCTGTGGGCGCATCGCCTTCCTACCTGGCGATTGCCGACCTTAACGGCGATGGGAAACCGGACCTGGTAGTGGCGAATACCAACTCCAACACCCTGAGCGTGCTGCTGGGCAACGGCGA
>PMHK01000243.1:0-4715 GCA_003156635.1 Acidobacteriota bacterium
CCAACACCGCCATCTTCACCGTCGTCAATTCCGTCCTGCTTCGCCCGCTGCCCTACGCCGCGCCGGAAAATCTGGTCACCACCAATTCCAATCAATCGCTTCCGGACCTCGAAGATATCCGCGCCCGCGCCCAATCCTTCGAATCGATCGGCGCCAACGCCACGCAAAGCCTCGACTACACCGGCGAATCCGATCCCATCCAGATTCACGCCATACTTTCCGACTCGCAACTTTTCCCCACGCTCGGCGCGCATCCGCTCCTCGGACGCCTGATCTCTTCCGGCGAAGATCAATACGGCAGCGCGCGTGTCGTGCTGCTCAGCCACGCGTTTTGGGCCCAGCATTTCGCCGGCGATCCCGCCGCCATCGGCAAATTCATCCCGCTGAGCGGCAATCTCTACCAAATTATCGGAGTCATGCCCGCGGATTTTTGGCTGCAAGGCAAACCGGCGGACGTCTACGCCTCGCTGCGCGTGGTCTACCCCGCCGCCGCGCGCGAACGCGGCGTTCATTTCATGATCACCTACATGCGGCTCAAGCCCGGCGTCAGCCTCGCCCAAGCCCAATCCGAAATGGCCGGAATCGACGCCGCCCTTGGTCAGCAATATCCTGAACATGACGCCGGCCGCGTCCACCGCCTCATTCCTCTGCTCCAAAGCATCGTCGGCGACTCCCGTCCGACTCTTCTGCTTTTGCTTTCCGCCGTAGGTTTGGTCCTGGTGATTTCCTGCGTGAATTTCGCCAGCCTGCTGCTGGCCCGCGCCGCCGCGCGCCGCCGCGAAATCGTAATTCGTTCCAGCCTGGGTGCCGGAACCTTCCGTCTGGTCCGTCAGATGCTCGCCGAAAGCCTGCTGCTTTCGCTTCTCGGTGGCGCCGCCGGACTGCTGCTCGGCAATTGGGGCATCAAGCTTTTGCTCTGGTTCAAGCCCGATAATCTTCCGCGTCTCGCCACCACGCACATCGACGCTCGCGTCCTCGCCTTCACCTTTTTCATTTCGCTGTTCACCGGAATCGTCTTCGGCCTGATTCCCGCCATTCACGCCTCGCGTCTCGACATCAATTCCGGCCTGAAAGAAGCCGGCCGCACCGGCGCCGGCGGCACCGCCAGCCTTCGTCTCCGCCGCCTGCTCGTCGTCACCGAACTTTCGCTCGCCATCGTCTTGCTGATCAGCGCCGGTCTGCTGCTTCGCAGCTTCGCCCGCCTCGCGTCGGTTCCGCCCGGCGTCGCACCCGAAAATATCGTGACCATGCGCGTCGAGCTTCCCGCCACCCGCTACGAAAAAATTCCGCCCCAGCTCCAATTCCGCACCGCGCTGCTCAATTCGCTCAACGCGCTTCCCGCCGTGCAGGCTGCCATGATCAGCGAACTGCCCATGAGCGGCGAAACCGTCTCGCACGATCTCGCCATCGAATCGCGACCCTCCATCAAACCCGGTGACGAACCCGATTCCGACGCCCGCTCCGTCCTCGGCGATTATTTCCAGATCATGGGCGTCCCCATCCTGCAGGGCCGCGCCTTCAATTCCAACGATCGCGTTGATTCACCCACCGTCGCCATCGTCAACCAGACTTTCGCCCGCCGGTTTTTCCCCCACCAAAATCCCGTCGGCCAGCGCATCGGCTGGGCCCACGACGATCCTCCCAACTGGAAAACCATTATCGGCGTAGCCGGTGACGTCAAACATTTCGGCCTCGACCAACCCGAAAGGCCCGCCGTCTACGATCTCTATTCCCAGAATAATGAATCCTGGAAACGCTGGATGACCCTCGTCCTCCGCAGTCCGCGCGATGCCGCCGACGTCATCGCCGCCGCCAAGCAGCAAATCTGGGCCCTCGACAAATCTCTGCCGCCCACCGACGTCCNNTGGACGCGGTCATTTCCCTTTCCACCGCGCCGCAGAAATTCAATCTCACCCTGCTCGCGATTTTCGCCGCCATCTCCCTGGCTCTCGCCGCGATCGGAGTATTCGGCGTCGTCTCCTACTCCGTCACGCAACGCACCCAGGAATTCGGCATCCGCCTCGCCGTCGGCGCTCAACGCGCGGACATCCTCCGCCTCACCTTCAGCGAAGCCGCTCGCCTCGCCGCCGCCGGAGTCGTGATCGGACTAGCCGGCGCCGCCGTCCTCACCCAATTCATGTCGACCCTGCTTTTCGGCGTCAGCCCCCACGACCCGCTAACCTTTATATGCGTCGCCGCGTTCCTGCTCGCCGTGGCCGGTGCCGCCTGCATCATCCCCGCGAGACGCGCCATCCAGGTCGACCCCATCACCGCCCTGCGCTACGAATAGCGAATTGCTGCGATGCGCCAAAAAAAAAACGGCCGCGAGATCCTCGCGGCCGTCGATCCATCTTCCCAAGCGCTTCGTCTTGCTGAAAAACTAGGCCACCTGCTTCTTGCGCAATCCCAGCACTCCCGCCAGCCCCAAGCCCAGCATCAGCAAACTTGCCGGCTCCGGCATCGACGTCGACGTTCCGGTTACCGTGGCATCCCCGCCCAGGAAAGATTTCCCGGGGTTGCCGTTCTTGAAGATCGCCCCACCGCCAATCGTAAATACCCCGGTCGACAGCACGAACGGCCCATCGCCAGAGAACAACTGCGGGCCAATGAAACTGATTATCTTCGTGACGCCCTTCTTGTTGGTGAAGGTTACGTCGAAGAGGCCGCCGTCCGAGTCACTGTCATCAAAGAACGTAATTTCGGCGTCCCCGATCGTTTTCCCCGTCGCCGTTATGGTCAGCGGCGCGAACGTGTCCAGCGAATTCAAAGTGCTGGGCTCCGTAAATGACAGATCGAACTTCTTGCCCGCCCCGCTCACCGTATAGGTCACGCTATCCGCAAACGCCGCAGTGCAGGTCAGAAATAACATTGCCGCCGCAATAAAGAATGTTTTCCGCATCGCCCTCTCCGAACTTCGGTATTACCCCAAGACTCCAGTGCACGTCAGGGTCCACAATTCCCACATTGAAACTAGGTCACATCCTCGGACCCATGTGCAAAACTTTGGTACATTTAGGAATTCGCCGGTATCAACTCATCACGTCGAATTTCAGCAACGTTTCATTCCTTTCCAAGTATCCAATAATGTTAGTCAGATTTACATAGGGTGAACCTGGTACGTTTCATGAGCCGGCTCAGAAATTTTCGCCGTCGCTTCGCCATTTCCGCAAAAATCCTGGTCGCCTCACAGCGCGCCAAGCCTCTCCAGCGTTTCCATCGCGAGTTGCTGCGTCAGCTCCCCCGCCGGAAGCTCGCGCGCCAGCTGCGCGGCCTGTCCGGCCCAGTAAGCAGTGAAATCATTCGACCCAGTCGTCGCGCATTTCGCCCGCAGCGGGGCCATCGCGCCGGCCGCGAGCGGAAATTCCGGCGCGCCCTCCGCCATCGGGCCCACCTCCCGGATCACGCGATTCACAATCCCGCGCGCCGGCCGCCCCGTAAAAACATTCGTCAGCGCGGTTTGATTGTCCTTAGCCTTCCGCAACGCCGCCCGATACGCCGCACTGATCTTGGCCTCCGGGCAAAACAAATACGCGGTCCCCAGCTGCACCGCCGCGGCCTCCAGCGCAAACGCCGCCACAATTCCGCGCGCATCGGCGATACCACCCGCCGCGATCACTGGCACTTTCACCGCGTCGACCACCTGCGGCACCAGCGCCATGGTCCCGGCCTGCGTCGAAATATCGTCACTCAGAAAATTGCCTCGGTGCCCGCCAGCTTCATACCCCTGCGCGATAATCGCGTCGCATCCGCGATCCTCCAGCCAACGCGCCTCATCCACCGAAGTGGCCGACGCAATAATCTTCATCCCCGCATCGCGGACTCGGCGCTGCAGCTTCTCCTCCGGCAGGCCAAAATGAAAACTGACCACCTCCGGCCGCAGCTCGACCACCAGCTCGCACGCCTGCTCGTCGAAAGGCGCGCGGCTCGCGCCGGCCACCGACTCGTTCGGATCGAGCCCCAGCTCGACGTAATAACGCTGTAGGCGCTGTCTCCACGCCGCTTCGCGCGCAGCGTCCACCCGCGGCGGCGTGTGGCAAAAGAAATTCAAATTGATCGGCCGTTTGGTCTGCCGCCGAATCGTTTCCACTTCCGCGCGGATTTGCTCCGCGCTCAGCAGCGCGCAAGGGAGCGACCCCAACCCTCCCGCCTCCGCCACCGCCAGCACCATTTCCGACCCGGTCGATCCCGCCATCGGCGCCTGAATAATCGGCAGCTCGATCCCGAAAAGTTCCACAATCCGCTGGTCCGGCCACATCTTGGGTGCCTCAGTCATTGCCCGTCACCATCCCCCGCAGCAGCGAGAATAATAATATTGTGCAACCGCGCGCGCCTTTTGACCCTGCGCTTTCAAATCTACCCCAAAGCGCTTCGGGCAGTATGAACGCCAGTCGAGAGTCGTTGCGTCGGAAGCGGCCAGCTTCAGCTGGGCAGCCTTGATTTGCTTTTGCCGTTGCTTCGGTTCCAGTTGTCATCCTGACAGAGCGCTTTTTGCGACGAGGGATCGCTCCTTTTTTGGTTTCCAAATACCGTGGATTTTGCGGATTAGAAATTGTCTCGGTGCTTTGTTTTGAGTGGTTTACGTTGATTTCTAATTGCTGGTAGCGGATTAGAAATGCAACGGCGGAAGAGGGAAAATCGAAAATTGAAACCGGGAAAAGGCGAACGGGGTCGGCCTGGGCGAATCGGTCAGAGGGCTCGGCGAAAAGGCCGCCGAA
>PMHK01000243.1:4738-6576 GCA_003156635.1 Acidobacteriota bacterium
CGCCGGAAAGACTGTCGATTAGAAAACATGGGCGGCCTTTGTTTTGTGGCAGTTGAAGGTGATTTCTAATTGCGCGAACTGTCGATTAGAAGTGGCGGAAAATAGAAATTCGAAAATTGAAAATGGGGAATTGGGCAGTCCGCCGCGGCGAGGATAGGAGGTTCTTCCAAAACACCTCTTAAAATAACGATTAGAAAGCATGCGCGGCCTTTGTTTTGCGGAAGATATGTTGGTTTTTGATCGCAAGAGTGACGATTAGAAACGCGATTGGGGAGATGGCGGGCGACGATTGAAGGTTTCGCTGGGGCTGGTCGTCTTGTGGTGCGCCGTGATGCACGGCGTCCTCCTTAATAGACTGCCGCGAAAAGCGGCGGGGCTGAAAAGTGCCCCGACTCACGCTAACACAATTGGAATTTGTTGGATATTCGTAGAAGTACGGACTCGTTAAGTTGAAGAGAAAGTGAGACGTAGGCGGTGTGTACACGCGCGTTCGGAGGAGGAGTGGCTGCGCTGGGTGATTCGAAGGATCTGCGGGGTCTGCATTGGAACGCAGACGGTGGGCATCACGCCGTCCTGACCCCGCGAATGTCTCTACCAGCTTCGTGGAGCGCCAGAACCTGACCATGCGCATGGAGATGCGCCGTTTTACGCGACTAACCAATGCGTTCAAGCAAAAAGCTGGAGAATCACCTGTACGCGATTGCCCTTCACTACATGCACTATATGCTAGTATCGCCGCCTAGAACGCAGTGTAATGAAAATTACAGCTATCACGCTCACCATCCTCCTTATCGCCGCACCCGTCTATTCCACAACTGTTGTTGCTGTCATTACGTCGCAGGGAATCATTATCGGTTCGGACGCCAAAAGAATCAGTGTTGCATCTGGAATTGTGACTGGGGAAGAAAATATCGACACCAAAATCCAATTGATTGCAGGGGGGCGCATCTTGGTTGCCAGTAGTGGGATTATGCAAACCTCCGAATACAACTTCTTCGATTGGATTAAGAAAATCAGTGTTGATCTTCCCAACGAGGTATCCGTGGAAGACTTCGCCCTTCTTCTTAAGGGCGAAGCTGCCAAAGAATTCGACGGATTTGAGAGGGACGCCCAAATTGTGAAGGGCAATGGTTCCCCCCTTGACGTCTGTAATGTCGTAGTACGGTACCTCGTGGCCGGTTACCAGAACGGTCATCCAATGGTCTACACCGTGGAGATTTATCTAGATTGGGAAGACAAGAGGTCATCGGGCCTATTCTGACCCTGCAAAACTCTGATGGTGTCGGCTGGACTAAAACTGGCATAGCTTACATCGGAGAAAGTGCTGCTATTAGAGAAATAACTAACGAGCGCAGCTACGCTCATCAGAAAGCTGCCTCTAGCTTCCCGGAAACAGCCACAAGATTTTTCAACGGTAGGGATTTGAACGAGTGTGAGGCTGCGAAGCTGATTAGGGGACTCATTAAGGTCGAAGAGGAAGTTAGTCCAAGCAAAGTTGGGGGCTTGGGTCGATTTTACTTCATCCCCCGCGTCGGCCCGATTCGCGAAAGTAAATGTATCTTGGCAAGCAGCTCCCCTGCAAAGACAAAGACTCAATAAAATCGCCACACCAAGTACCAAAACCTTGAGCCGATTTGAAAATGAGTCACTACCGGCGGACGGCCAAATTTCGATTTTTTGGCGATGTATGGCAAACTCGGAAGTTTGAAACGCGTGGTTGGCGCGCACCAAGCGGGGTGGCATGGCCGCTGGTGGCGCCGCGCCGCCCGAAAAAAGGCCATGGATCCCCAGTACATCCGCAATTTCTGCATCATTGCGCACATCGACCACGGCAAGTC
>PMHK01000243.1:6585-18658 GCA_003156635.1 Acidobacteriota bacterium
GGCGCGCTGCTGGTGGTGGACGCCAGCCAGGGCGTGGAAGCGCAGACCGTGGCCAACGCGTTTCTGGCGTCGAAGCACAACCTGGAAATTATTCCGGTGATCAACAAGATCGATTTGCCGGCGGCGCGGATCGATTTCGCCAAAGAGCAAATCGAAAGCGTGCTGGCCATTCCGGCGGACGATGCGCTGCCGATCAGCGCGAAATCCGGCCAGGGCGTGGAAGAGGTTCTGGAAGCGATAGTGCGGCTGGTGCCGGCGCCGAAAGGTTCGGCGGATTCTCCGCTGCGCGCGCTGATTTTCGATTCGTGGTTCGATTCCTACCGCGGGGCGGTGGTGCTGGCCCGGGTGATGGAAGGGCGCATCACGCCGAACATGAAAATTCGGCTGTCGTCGAACAACGAAGTGTACGAAGTGGAAACGCTGGGAGTGTTGACGCCGAAGCCGGTGGCGCTGCAGGAGCTGGCCGCGGGCGACGTGGGGTTTATCGTGGCCAACATCAAGCGGGTGGCCGACGCGCGGGTGGGCGACACGATCGTGCAGGATGGGCATCCGGCGCCGCCGCTGGAGGGCTTCGAGGCCATCAAGCCGATGGTCTTTGCCGGACTTTTTCCGGTGAACGCCAGCGACTACGAAATGCTGCGCGATGCGCTGGGCAAATTGCAGCTGAACGACGCGGCGTTTTTTTACGAGCCGGAAAATTCGGTGGCGCTGGGTTTTGGGTTTCGCTGCGGATTTTTGGGCTTGCTGCACATGGAGATCGTGCAGGAGCGGCTGGAGCGCGAATTCAACATTGGGCTGATCACCACCGCGCCGAGCGTGGCGTTTGTGATCACGACGGTCACTGGCGACGTGCTGGAGGTCGACAACCCCACCAAGTTTCCGCCGCCCAGCTCGATTCAGAAAATCGAAGAACCGATTCTGACCGCGATGATCATTACGTCGGAGGAATCGGTCGGCGGCGTGTTGCAGCTGTGCGAAGAGAAGCGCGGAGTGCAGAAGAAGTTCGAATATTTGTCGCCGACGCGCATCATGCTGACTTACGAATTGCCGCTGAACGAAATCGTGCTGGATTTTTACGACCGGCTGAAAAGCGTGTCGCGAGGATACGCGTCGCTCGATTATCACTTGTCCGGCTATCGCGAGTCGGACCTGGTGAAGCTGGACGTGCTGGTCGGGGGCGAGGCGGTCGACGCACTGACGGTGATTTGCCACCGCGATCAGTCCTACGAGCGCGGGCACGATTTGGTCACGCGCCTGCGGAAATTAATTCCGCGGCAGATGTTCGAAATTCCCATTCAAGCCGCCATCGGCAGTCGCGTCATTTCCCGCGAAACCATCAGCGCCATTCGCAAAAACGTGATCGCCAAATGCTACGGCGGAGATATCAGCCGCAAACGCAAACTGCTCGAAAAACAAAAAGAAGGAAAGAAGCGCATGAAGCGCGTCGGCCGCGTCGACATCCCCCAGGAAGCCTTCCTGGCCGTGCTGAAAGTCGCCGGCGGCTCGGTCGACGACGAAGACTGAAACACCAACGAGTTCTCGTGAAGGTTTCTTGATCGGCTTTCGAGCTGGCGCGACGAGCTTATTTATTTTGGTTTTTGCGGAGAACTTTTGCGGCGAGTTCGCCGCGCGCGAGGCGCAGCGAGATGTCGTCGCCGAGGGCGACTTGGTCGGCGGAACGCAAAACTTTCCCCGCCGAATCGTACGCGATCGAGTAGCCGCGTTCGAGGATGCGAAACGGGCTGCGCTCTTCCAGTTGCATCATCGCCGATTCCAGGCGGCGCCGTTTCGCCACCAGTACCCGGTCGAAGCGCACCTGCATATCATTTGCGTCGCGCTCCCAAATGTGGCGGAAGGCCGCGACGCGGGCGCGGAGGTCGAGCGCGGCGAAGCGCATTTGCGCCAGGTTCAACGCGCGATGTTTGCGGGTGACTACGCGATCGAGCGCGGTGCGCAGGTTGCCTCGTTGCAGGTCGATGTGGCGGCGCAGGACGGCGGCGCGTCCGCGCAGGTCGAACGAGGCAATGTGCGCGTTCGCTGCGGTGACCCGTTGGCGGGCCATGGCGAGGCGCAGTCGCAAACCGATGGTGAGTGAATTGGAATATTCGTCGAGCAGCTGGCGACGGCCACGCAGCAGAAAATCCAGCCGGCGGAAGCCTCGGTGGGTCTGCAGGTCGCGGACGTGATGCTTCCACTGGGAGAGATGAAAGCGCATCTGCTGCGCGATGCGCCGGGCGTGTTCGGCAATGTGCCGCTCGAATTCGTCGCGTGAGCGCACCACGATTTCGGCGGCGGCCGACGGCGTAGGCGCACGCAGGTCGGACACAAAATCGGCGATGGTGAAATCGGTTTCGTGGCCGATGCCGGTGATGATCGGAATTACGGATTCGGAAATCGCGCGCGCAACCGTCTCTTCGTTGAAAGTCCACAAATCTTCGAGCGAGCCTCCGCCGCGGGCCAGAATCAACACGTCGATGGTTTTGACGCGGTTGAAATACCGCAGGGCTTGCACGATTTCCACCGCCGAGCCCGCGCCTTGGACCTTCACCGGAAACAGGCTGACTTGGGCGTTGGGGAATCTGCGCTGCAGCACGCGCAGGATGTCGCGAATGGCGGCGCCAGTCGGCGAGGTGACCACGCCGATGCAGCGCGGCAAAACCGGCAGCGGTTTTTTGCGGGCCGGAGCGAAAAGGCCTTCTTCGAGCAGGCGTTTTTTGAGCTGCTCGAAGGCGAGCTGCAGCGCGCCGAGGCCGACCGGGTCGATATGGGTGACGTAAATCTGATATTCGCCCCGCGCGTCGTAAACGCTGAGCGAACCGCGGACGGTGATGTGCAAACCGTCTTCCGGTTTGCATTTGATTCCACGCATCTGATCGCGGAAGCAGACGCAGCGGATCTGGGCGCGCGCGTCTTTCAGGGTGAAGTAATAATGTCCGGATTGCGCAGCGCGGCAGTTGGAGACTTCGCCTTCGACCGAAATGTCCGGGAGAGTGCCTTCGAGCAACTCGCGGATGCGGGTGGTCAGCTCGCTGACTTTCCAGGTGCGACGCTCGGGCATTAAATTGAAAAGCGAAGCTTGGCTCATGATTTACCGGCGGAAATGATTCACGATCCACATGATCAGGGTGAGCGCGGCGCTCAACAGGATGCAGGTGACGATCGGAAAATAGAAACTGGAATTCTCGCCTTTATATGAAATATCGCCGGGCAGGCGGCCCAGGCGAAAAGGCAATTTACCGGAGAAGGCGAGGAAACAGCCGGCGACGGCCAACACCAGGCCACAAACCACGAGCAGTTTTCCGAGTTCGCGCGCGGAATCCATTTTTGTCCGGGTATGCGGACATTCTACCTGAAGTGGGCAGATGAGCGCGAAGGGAGCAGGGCGGAAAACAAGCGCGGGGGAAAGAACCCGGCACCGGAAGTTCCGGTGCCGGGCTTAGGTTTTCAGGTCTTGGTTTTTTAGGCCAGTTCGGCGCCAGAAAAGAAATAGCTAATTTCGGCGGCGGCGGTCTCCGCCGCATCCGAGCCGTGGGTGCAATTGTATTGAATGCTTTCGCCGAGTTCCTTGCGAATGGTGCCGTGAGCGGCTTTGGCAGGATCCGTCGCGCCCATGGTATCGCGCCATTTGGCGATGGCGTTTTCCGCTTCGAGAACCATGACCACGGCTTTACCGGCGCTCATGAAGGCGGTGAGTTCGCCGAAGAACGGGCGTTCGCGATGAACGGCGTAGAAACCTTCGGCCTGCTTTTTTCCAAGGCGCAAGGATTTGATCGCGACAATTTGGAATTTTGCCGCATGAATGCGGCTGATGATGTCCGCGGTCAGGCCGCGGCCTACGGCGTCCGGCTTGATAATTGCGAGAGTTCTTTCCACAGCCATTCGGGTAATCTCCTGGGGGTTAAGATAAATTTGCGACGAAAGATGGTGAGTTACTTTCGTTTTGATTTCTTCGCTGACTTCTTCGGCTTCGCCGGCGCCGATTTCTTTCCGGACGACTTGGATTTCGATTTATGCAGATAGCTGGCGAGGGTGCTGCCGATATCCGCAGGGCTCTGCACGGTGTGAATGCCGGCCGCGCGCATCGCTTTGTATTTTTCGGCCGCGGTTCCGTGGCCGCCGCTGATGATGGCGCCGGCGTGGCCCATGCGCCGGCCCGGAGGCGCGGTTTGCCCGCAAATAAATCCGACCACCGGTTTCTTGACGTGCTTCTTGATGTAATCGGCCGCGGCTTCTTCGGCGTTGCCGCCGATTTCGCCGATCATGACGATGGCGTGCGTGCCCGGATCTTCGTTGAACATGCGAATCGCATCGAGAAAGCTGGTGCCGATGATCGGATCGCCGCCGATGCCGATGCAGGTGGACTGGCCGATGCCGAGATGGGTGAGCTGGTCGACCGCTTCGTAGGTGAGCGTTCCGCTGCGGCTAACCACGCCGACGTTGCCCTGCTTATGAATCGAGGCGGGCATGATGCCGATTTTGCATTTGCCGGGCGAAATAATTCCCGGGCAATTCGGACCGATCAGGCGCGTCTTGGAATTTTTCAGAGCAGCAGCGACGCGAACCATATCGAGGGTGGGCACGCCTTCGGTGATGCAAATGACCAGAGGAAGCTGCGCTTCCATGGCTTCGAGAATGGCGTCAGCCGCAAATGGCGGCGGAACGAAAATCACCGAGGCGTTGGCGCGGGTGGCTTGGACCGCATCGGCGATCGTGTTGAAAACCGGAACGCCGAGATGCTTGGTGCCACCTTTTCCGGGAGTGACGCCGGCGACGACTTTGGTGCCGTACTCGAGCATCTGCTGGGCGTGGAAGCTACCTTCGCGGCCGGTGAGTCCCTGCACGATCAGGCGGGTGTGGTTATCGATCAGAACGCTCACTGCGCACCCCCGGCGAGGGCCACGGCTTTTTGCGCGCCGTCCTTCATGCCGTCGGCGACGGTGAAATTAAAGCCGGAGTTTTTCAGAATCTCTTTACCCTGTTTCACGTTGGTTCCTTCCATGCGCACGATGACCGGAACTTTGAATTTCAATTCCTTGGCGGCGTTGACTACGCCGCTGGCCAGAATGTCGCAGCGCAAAATGCCGCCGAAAATATTGACGAAGACGGCTTTGACGTTGGGATCGCTGAGCAGCAGGCGAAACGCATTTTTGACCTGGTCTTCGGAAGCGCCGCCGCCGACATCGAGAAAGTTCGCGGGGCTGCCACCGCTGAGCTTAATGATGTCCATGGTGGCCATGGCCAGGCCGGCGCCGTTNNCCGTTGACCATGCAGGCGATGTCGCCATCGAGCTTGATGTAGTTGAGTTTGAATTTGGAAGCTTCGACTTCGAGGGGAGTTTCTTCGTCGAGGTCGCGTAGATCTTTGAATTCGGGATGACGATACAAGGCGTTGTCATCGAAGGTGACTTTGGCATCGAGCGCGTACATTTTCCCGTCGCCGGTGACGACGCAGGGATTAATTTCGATCATCGAAGCATCGGTTTCGATGAAAGCGCGGTAGAGCGATTGAAAAAACGGAACGGCGGCGTTGACTTGTTCCGGGGTGAGGCCGAGGCCGAAAGCAAGTTTGCGGGCCTGAAACGGCTGGAAGCCGAGGGTCGGATCGATTTTTTCCTTGAGAATCGCTTCAGGATTATCTTTGGCCACTTCTTCGATTTCCATGCCGCCGGCGGCGCTGACCATGAAAACCGGCGCGCCTACTTCGCGGTCGACCAGCACGCCGACATACAGTTCGCGCTTGATGTCGAGACCTTCTTCGATCAGCAGGCGGCGGACGACGCGGCCTTCTTCGCCGGTCTGGGGCGTGACCAAAGTCATGCCCAGAATTTGTCCGGCGTGATTCAGGGCTTCGTCAGGTGATTTTGCGAGCTTCACGCCGCCCGCTTTACCGCGACCGCCGGCATGAATCTGGGCTTTGACCACGACCACAGGCGTGCCGAGGCGCTGGGCGACGGCGCGGGCTTCATCTTTTTTTACCACCACTTCGCCGCGCGGGACCGGCACGCCAAATTTGGCGAGGATCGCTTTGGCCTGGTATTCGTGAATCTTCATGCGGGCTCCATCGGCTTCCGGGGGGTCGCCTTGAATAGTGCTAAAATTTCGGGAAATTGAAGCTACCCAGTTTACCCGGAAGCTGAAAGCCGGGCAAGGAGCGGCGTGGGCGCTGGAAATGAAGGCGATCTGGTGATTAGCGACCTGCTCGACAAGATTACGGCGGGCGAAAATTTATCACGAGCCGAAGCCGAGTCGGTGATGGAGCAAATTCTGTCCGGTGAGTTGGGCACCGAGCAGATCATCGCATTGCTGCTGGCCTTGCGGGAAAAAGGCGAGACGCTCGATGAGGTCGTCGGCTTGGCGACGGCGATGCGGCGGCGGGCGGCGACGATTTTCCCTGCCGGACACAGAATTCTGAAGGAGACGCTGATTGATACGTGCGGGACGGGCGGCGACGCGCGCGGGACGTTTAATATTTCGACGGTGGTGGCGTTTGTGGTGGCGGGCGCGGGCGTGCGGGTGGCGAAACACGGAAACCGGTCTACCGGTGGGCGCAGCGGATCGGCGGACGTGCTGGAGGCGCTGGGAGTGGCGATCGATTTGCCGGCGGCGGGGATTGCGCAGGCGATTGAGGAGATTGGAATCGGGTTTTTATTTGCGCCGGCCATGCATGCGGCGACGCGACATGCCAGCGAGGCGCGCAAGCAAATTGGAGTGCGGACGGTTTTCAATTTGCTGGGGCCGCTGACGAATCCGGCGAATGCGACGGTGCAGATGGCGGGGGTTTATGACGCGAAATTGACCGCGCTGGTGGCCGGGGCGCTGGGCGAGCTGGGAGTGAAGCGCGCGATGGTGGTACACGGGGCGGACGGGCTGGATGAAATTTCACTGAGCGGGGAGACTCTTGTTTCGGAATGGCGCGACGGCAAGGTGCGGAATTTTTCGGTGACGCCGGAGGATTTTGGATTGAAGCGGGCGCCGCTGGAAGCGATTCGGGGCGGAGACGCGAAGGAAAATGCCGGGGTCATGCACAAGATTCTGGGACGTTCGCTGCTGTATCGCGAGCACGGAGCGCAGCGGGAGATTGTGCTGGCGAATGCGGCGGCGGCGCTGGTCGTGGCGGGAAAGGCTGCGGATTTTTTGGAGGGAGCGCGGCTGGCGGCGGAGTCGATTGATTCGGGAGCGGCGCGAGAAAAGCTTGAGGCCCTGGTGGCGTTTCGCTCAGCGGCCGGCTGAGGGGTCGGGCGAGGTGGCGGAATCGAGATCGAGAAAAATTCCGTCGTTTGTTTGGGAGGCAGCGGTCGCGGCGTTTGGCGGCGGGTAGCAGTTGCCGTCGGCGCGGTAAGTCGCTGCGCAACTTTTGGTGAATTCACGGCGGCGCGGGGACTGGGCAAATTGCCAGACGGCGGCGAAGGGAATGCCGCTGGATGCGGGTGGCGGCGGATTTTTGGGGAGTGCGCAGCCGGGTGATGGCGGGCATTTATCGTTGTAGATGAAATAGGCGATGGCGCGGCTTCCCTCGTGTTGGTGTACGTCCTGCGCGGTGGTGATGGTGGTTTTTCCTTCCTGGACTGGCATACCTGAACAATAAATTCCGGCGCGAAAACCGGCGGCGTTAATGGCGTCGATCCAGTGCAGCACGTAGGCCATTTGTTCGTCGAGCAGTCTGCCGCCTTCTTCCTGGTCTAAAAAAATAATTGTGTCGGCAGGAAAGCCTTCGCGCTGGGCGGCGGCGACTGCGGTCTGGGCGTCGAGCGCGGCCAGCTCCGCGGCGTGAGCGGGAGAAGTTAGTTCTTTATCGAGGCGGCCGTTGAACAAGACGAGGAAACCGAAATTGTTTTTGAGGAACTCGGCGCGCTTGCCGGTCCAGTTGTTTTGGTCGGCGCCGGGAGGGACGTTGAGCCAATAGCCGGCGAAGGCGAAGGTTTTGCGGAGGGCTGGCAGGGCCTGGTCGCCGGGATATTCGTTTACGTCGAAGCCAAGGTAGATGCGAGATGCGTTTTCCTGCGCCGGCGCCGGACGGGCCGCGAATAACACGAGCAACATCACGACCAGCGCCGCGGCAGTGGAAGGTCGGAAGTGGTATCTGGCGGTCATGAATGGATTAGCGGCGCGTTCTACAGATTAAGGAAATTTTTCAGCAAATCGAAACCGGAAGTGGTCAGCACGGATTCGGGATGGAACTGCACGCCTTCGATGCGGAATTTGCGGTGGCGCAGGCCCATGATGACGCCGTCGTCGGTTTCGGCGGAAATTTCGAGCTCGCTGGGAAGAGATTCGCGTTCGACGATGAGCGAATGGTAGCGCGTGGCGGTGAAAGGCTTGGGCAGATTTTTGAAAACGCCACGGCCGTCGTGTTCGATTTCGCTGGTTTTACCGTGCATCAGTTTTTGTGCGCGAATGACGCGGCCGCCGAAAGCGGCGCCGATGGCTTGATGGCCGAGGCAAACGCCGAGAATGGGAATTTCTCCGGCGAAACGCTGGATGAGCGGGACGCTGATACCGGCTTCCTTGGGAGTGCAGGGGCCGGGAGATATAAGGATACGTTCGGGGCGCAGGGCGGCGACTTGGTCGAGAGTGATTTGGTCGTTGCGGCGGACTTCGAGTTGCTGGCCCATCTGGCCGAGATACTGGGCGAGGTTGTAGGTGAAGGAGTCGTAGTTGTCGAGGAGCAGGATCATGATTTTTTTCCGGCGTTATGGGCGATTTCGAGCGCGGAGACGATCGCGCGGGCTTTGTTGACGGTTTCCTGATACTCGCGTTCGGGGACGGAATCGGCGACGACGCCGCCGCCGGCCTGGATGTAGGCGCGGCCATTTTTGGCGACGAGGGTGCGGAGGGCGATGCAGGAATCGAGATTGCCGGAAAAATCGAGATAGAGGATGGCGCCGGCATAAATGCCGCGGCGGGTGGGTTCGAGCTCGTCGATGATCTGCATCGCGCGAACTTTCGGGGCGCCGGAAACGGTGCCGGCCGGGAAACAGGCCATGAGCGCGTCGAAACAGTCGAGGTCTGCGCGCAATTTGCCGCTGAGGCTGGAGACGAGATGCATAACGTGGGAATAGCGCTCGACGAACATTAATTGGTCGACGGTGACCGAGCCGTATTCGCAGACGCGGCCGAGGTCGTTGCGGCCGAGGTCGACGAGCATGATGTGCTCGGCGCGTTCTTTGGGATCGGCGAGCAGAGCTTGTTCGAAAGCCTGGTCTTCGGATTCGCTATGGCCGCGCGGGACCGTGCCGGCGATGGGGCGGTAGGAAACTTTGCGGCTCTGGACTTTGACCAGCATTTCGGGGGAGCTGCCGACGACGGAGACGTCGTTCAATTTCAGGTAATACAAATACGGGGATGGATTGACGACGCGCAGGGCGCGGTAAATTTCGAAAGGGTCGGCGGTGGTGGGCGCGGAGAAGCGTTGGCTGGGGACGACTTGGAAAATATCACCGGCGCGGATGTAGGATTTTGCTTTGGCGACGGCGGCGAGATATTCGGGTTGGGTGAAATTCGATTTTACTTTGAGTGGCTGGTGCGCTTTGGTTTTTGGCGCGCGCGGCAGCGGGCCTTCCAGCTTGGCGCGGGTGCGGCGGATTTCGCGGGCGGCTGCGTCATATTTCTGGCGCAGAGTTCCCTGCCCTTCGGTGAAAACATTCTGGACGACCCAGACGCGGTGGCGGACGTGGTCGAAAGCGACCAGGCCGCGGTAGAACATCATGACGCAATCGTCGAGGCCGATTTCATCGGCGCCGCCGGCGGGGATTTTTTCGATCAGACGGACCATGTCGTAAGCGAAATAGCCGATGGCGCCGCCGATTAACGGAGGAAGGCCGGGAACGCGGACGGGACGGTAGCGGGACGAGAGTTGGCGCAGGAGTTCGATGGGATTTTCGGTGGACCGCCGGACGCGGCCAGCGGATTCGATGGCGCAGTTGGCGCCGCGAGCGCGGAAGACTTCTTCGGGATTCGCTCCAGTGAAGGTGTAGCGGGCGATGTTCTCGCCGCCTTCGACGCTTTCGAGAAGAAACGAATATTTTGCGCGGTGCGCGATGCGCAGATGAGCGCCGACGGGGGTGAGCAGGTCGGCGGTGAAGGTGTCGTAGACCGGGACGAGATTGCCTTCGTGGGCGAGGCGCGCGAAGGTTTTGAAATCGGGCTGGATCATCGCGGCGGCCGTTTGGTTTTTGGGCGTGAGGCGGCCGGCTGGGATTTTTCTGCGAGCTTCGCGACAGGCGCTAGCGCCCGAAGAACGGCGCGGCGCATGGGCGCGAGCGGGGCGCGCTGGCCCATCCAAATTTCCCACTGTGCGGTGCCCTGAGCGATGAACATGTCGAGACCTGAAACAGTTTCGATGCCGCGGCTGGCGGCAAGTTGCATGAGTTTGGTGACGCGCGGACGGTAGATCAGGTCGAAGAGCAGGTGGCAATTGAGTTCACGGGCTTCGAGCGGCGATTCGGAAACGTGCGGGTGCATGCCGACGGGCGTGGTATTGACGATGGCGTCGAAGAATTCTGGGCGTAGTCGCGCGCGGGGGATGGATTCGCCGCCGACATCGCGAGCTAAAGCCGCGGCTGGTTTGGGGCGGCGGGCGCAGACGCAGACGATGGAACCGGCGCGGGCCAGCGCAAAGGCCACGGCGCGGGCGGAGCCGCCTGCGCCAAAAATGAGGACGCGACTGCCGCGGAGCGGCATTCTGCGTTCGAGGGCGCGGAGGACGCCGACGTAGTCGGTGTTATAGCCGTAAAGTCTACCGTTGCCGCGGACGACGACGGTGTTGACGGCGCCAATCGCTGCGGCGACGGGATCGCAATCATCGAGATGGCGAATGATGGATTGCTTGTGTGGAATGGTAACGGCGAATCCGGAAATTTTGAATGGCGCAACGGTGCCGAGAAAATCGCGGAGGTCGGGGACCAGAAACGGAAGGAATACGGCGTTGACGCGGCGGGCCTGGAATCCGGCGTTGTGCAGATGAGGGGAAAGCGAATGGCCGATGGGATCGCCGATGACGCCGTAGATTTGCGTTTTGGCGTTGAGGCGGTCGGCGCGATACAGGTTTTTTATGGTTGGCAGCGAAGTTTGGCCGGGCGCAGTGCTGGTCGAGATCGGCGCATAGCCGAAACCATTGCGGCCACGCAGGGCGAGAATGCGCGTGGGGGAGCTGAGTTCGCCCATCGGGATGGCGACTACATTGCGATGAGAGCGAGTGAGCGAAAGCAATTTCGCGGTCTGGGCGAAGGAATCACATTGGGCGGCGATTTTGATTACATCCGCGCCGGAATTTGACAGGCGCGAGATCACAGCTTCGTAGTCGGAAGGCGAGCGGCGGAAATAGTGGACGGAGGCGATGCGGTGCGCGTGGCCAAGCATGACCTTAAGCAATTCCGGCGGACAGGCCGAGAAGGTCTCGATGTCGAGGTCGTACCAGGCGCAGCCGGCGCGGATGGCTTCGGCGAGATGCAGCAATTGTTTGGCGACGGTACCGCGGTAGAGGCCGCCGGCGGGGCGGCGACGGCAGGTGGCGATGAGCGTGGCGCGATTTTTTTTCGCGGCGCGCAGGCGAGCGAGGAAGCGGGTGATTTCGGCGTCGTCACGAAGCCAATCGAGGCGCAACTCGATGGTGCGCGTTTGGGCCAAGGCTTGGCGGAACTGGGTCCACATGGAGCGGGCGTCGGATGCGGCGACGACGGCGCAGATTTTGTCTTGGCCGATCATGGAGGCTGGTAATCCTAACCTTTTTTGAGGGGTTCGTCAGGCCGGACATGCGAGCGGTTCGAGGGCGCGCGAAACGGCAGAAGAATTCGCCGAACTACATCACGAGCAACACGGCCGACAGGCGAACGAAAGGAATACTCAATAAAAAAGGTAGCCGCGTGATGCGGGTCCAAACGGTGTCACGAATCGCAGGCGAGCCTGGCCTGGTGCAGCCGGTTTTCCATGACTTGCACATGCATAGGACCGCTTGAACCGCGGGGAATCCCTAGGTACACGCTACCCACGTGCCGTCATAGCTGGCCATACCGGACAATTCTCAAGTCCTGGTAAACGCGCTTATCTGAAAACTGAGGTTTTACTTCAGATGTCCG
>PMHK01000140.1:0-134 GCA_003156635.1 Acidobacteriota bacterium
CAGCGCGCCGCCGCCGAAGCCCCTCCGCTCGTCACCGTGATCGCCGAAACAGTCAGGTCTTTGGCATTCAGCCAAATCGTATCCGTGCGTTCCTTCAATTCCACGCCAATGACCGCCTTCCCCTGCAACGTCGG
>PMHK01000140.1:147-5378 GCA_003156635.1 Acidobacteriota bacterium
CTTCGTCTCTCCCGCGACAACCGAGCACGCCATCACCAGAATCAACACCAACGAACGTGCCTGGAACCGCACCAGCCTTAGAGTCTTCATGGCCGTGGAATATAGCACGCGCCACACTCTCGTTGCTTTTTGGAAAACGCCCGCCGCAGCGCAATAGGTGCTTCTTTCGCAACCACAAAGCCCCGATAGTACGTTCGTACTAATGAACCGATCGTGCACCTCCCTTAATCTTAACCACCTTCTTGGGGAGGGCTTCATGACCAGATCAAAATTGGCTTGGGTTGGGCTGAGTCTGTCTTGGGTGCTGCTGGTCGGCTTCCGCCTCGCGGCACGCCCTGCATCTCCTCACCCTTTACGCCAAACCGAATTGCTAGCCCTAGTCGCGGGCCAGTCGCTCCCCGAAACCATCGCCTTGCAAATCAAGACGCGGGGCCTCGATTTTCGCCCGGACGACGCTTACCGCGCGCTGCTTACCACCGCCGGTGCCGACCCCTTGATCCTAAGGGCGCTTGACGGCGCCAAAACCGTCCCCACCGGCTCCGCGAATTCCGCGTCGGCCGCCACCACCGAACCCGCAGCCCTCCAGCATCTTGCCAATGCTGGAAAATCCATTCACGAAAAAAAGTTCGACGACGCGAAAAAAGAATTGGACTCCTTCGTTGGCCGTCGCTCCGAAACGCCTGAGTCCAGTTTCACCCTGGGCATGCTGCTGCGCCAGCAGGAGAACTTCGCCGGAGCCGTCGATGCTTATCAGCAAGTCTTGCGTCAGGATTCCGACTTTCCGGAAGCGCATACTAAGCTGAGCTTCGTCTTGCATCGCGCAGGCGATGACGAATCCGCCCTCCGCGAAGCTCAAACCGCGCTCGAAGAAAATCCAGACAACGCGGAAGCGCACAAGAACGCCGGACTCTCCCTCACGGCGCTGAACAACTTCGACGCCGCTAAATCCGAATACGACCAGGCGTTGCGCCTAAAGCCCGACTACGAACTCATCCGCTTTGACCTCGGCATCATGTACGACGCGCAAGGGAATCGGCAGGCCGCAATCGAGCAGTATCAAAAAGCTCTCACCTTGAATCCCGCCGATGTCGACGTTCGCATCAATTTGGGGTTAGCGTTCGCCCATAACGGCGACCTGGATTCCGCCATCCGCGAATACCGTGAAGCCAAGCGCCTGGATCCGCTGAAATATGAACCCCGCCTCAATCTGGCCAGCGTGCTAATGAGTAAAAATCTGAACGCCGAAGCGGTAATTGAGTTTCGCGCATTGGAGAACGACTTCCCGGGTCTGCAGATCTGCCACCTCTGCCTGGGCATTGCGCTCCATCGCATCTGGGATTTCGATGGCGCGACCAAAGAATTTCAAATCGCGGCGAAAATGGACCCGTCCGACCCCGATCCGCACGTCGGCCTCGGCGCCATTGCCGAGACTCAAAAACGCTACGATGACGCCCTAGCCGAGTACCACCTCGTCGAAAAAATGGGCGGAAATTCAGCCGACGCGCGTGTCGGCGCGGGGCGGGTGCTTCTCGCCCAGAAAGATTTCGCCCACGCCACGGAAGAACTGAAACAGGCCGAAATTCTGAATCCCAGCAGAGTCGATATCCACCGGTATTACGCCCAGGCGTTCCTGGGTCTGGGCCAGACCGACGCCGCCATCGCCGAATACAAGCAGGCGCTGGGCCTCGACNNGCTGGGCCTCGACCCACGCCAGGTTCAGGTCATGATCGAGTTGGCCAAGGCCTTCGAAGCAAAAGGGGACTGGCCCGCTGCCATCGATGAATACAAGCAGGCCGCCAACGCCGATTCCGCCGTCGATCCGCGCGGTAAATTAATCCGGCCCGAGGACCTTGACCCGCAACGTGAATACAAGGACGCCCAGACCCGACTGAATCAACTCCTTGCCGACCTGCGCGCCGCCGGAAAAACCTCCGAAGCCGCGCAGCTCCAGGCCAGCGTCCAGGCCAAGAGCGCCGCTCAAACTCTTTCCCAAAAAATCGATGCGGCGTTACAGGCCGGCGCCCAGGCCAACCTCGCCAAAAACTGGGACGAAGCCAGAATCCATTACAAAGAGGCTGCCGACCTCGCCGAGAAGATCCAACCGCACGACTCGCGCTTGCCCGCCGCGCTCGATCATCTGGGCAACATGTATCTGGGGCACGACCCGGTCGCCGCCCAGCAGGCCTACGAGCAGGAATTGAAATACGCGCAGGAATTGTACGGTCCGCAATCCGCGAACATCGCCCCACCGCTGCAATCCCTGGGCACCAACGCTCTGCTGCAGCACGATTACGTCGCCGCCAAGGACTTCTACTTCCGCGCGGTCGACGCCAACGAAAGTGTCTACGGCGAAGGCAGCGACAAAGTCGCCTCCGCGCTGCTCGTGGCCACCCGCGTTTATTTCGTCCAGAAAAAATATGCCGAGGCTGAACCCTACGTTCTCCGCGCGGTCCATATCGATGAGGCACTCTACGGTCGCGACGGCATCGACATGGTGAGACCCCTCGCCACCATGTGCGGTATGTATGAGCAGTGGGGCAAGCCCGATCAGGCCGAACCCTGCAACCGCCAACTGCTCGCGGCGCTCGAAAAACAATACGGTCCCAACAGCCCGGTCCTCGTTCCGGTCCTGAACAGCGAAGCCCAAGCCCTCCGCGGCATAGGCCAAGCCGATCAAGCCAAAGACGTCGACAATCGCCTCGCGGCCATCCGTTCCAAGACCATGCAGCCGCCAAGTAATTAGGTGTTCCTGGCGAAGACAATTTTCTAGGCGGTGTCCAATCTGGGTATGCGCATTCGATGGAGTGTCGTGCTGCCCGTCCTCGGCCTCGGTTGGTTCGCGGCCGTCACTTACCAGTCGGTCCGTCGCGACCGCGGCTACAGCGATCTGCGATCGCATCTTGAATGGGCAACTTGGCAACTCGATGCCGACCCGTTGGCTTGGAAGACCGCCTGCAACGGTCAGCCTCAACCCTGCGTTACCTGGGGGTCCCCTGAGCTTCGGGAGAATTGGTCGCGCCCCACTCCGCTGGCCAGGACGCTTGTAATTGTGGCCCTGCCTGCCTTCCTAATTTCGCTCCTGGTTGTCGGTTTCGCCGGCGCTAGAGGCGCTAATCAAATCGTTCTGTTTTTTGCTCTCGCCCCGGCACTCTCCGCGGCCTGGTTCTACTTTCTCGGTCGGCTTGCGGATCGGCACTGGCGACGCCTAAGGCTCCAGCCACCCGTTTGAAACGATTGCCCTTAAGGCACCGAATTTCACCTTTTNNAAAGTGAAGGAAATCCTGACGCAGCAGACCCCGTCACCGACGGGCTTGCGCGTTGCGGTCGTGGGCGGAGGCTGCTCCGGCTTCAGCTACCACATGGCTTTCGAAAACGCCGTGAACGAGAATAGCGACAGCGTCTACGAATTCGACGGCCTCAAGGTCCTCGTCGATCAGATGAGCGAGATGTACCTCGACGGCGTCCAGATCGATTACATCGAGACCGTCGAAGGCTCGGGTTTCAAGTTCAACAACCCGAACGTCAAGAGCACCTGCGGCTGCGGCAGCTCCTTCAGCGTCTAATCGCGCTGGCAAGATCGAGCCGCGCCCACGTTTTTTTTCATGCGCGCGCAGATTCGATGAAGGCTGACCCAGTTGTCCAGATCCAAACATTTCGGCTCCCGGAGCGCAAAATCCTCCGGGAGTTTTTTTGTGCCCGTTAAAAATGTTTCTCCAAAGTTACAGCGCAAATGCGGGTGCTTTTCGTCAGGACACGGCTTCAGCCGTGCCGGAACACGAACCACCATCGAGGGGCTTTAGCCGTTAAGGAAATCAGTCGCACGCGCCACACGCCCATGAAAATCGCCCTAGCCCAATTCAACCCAACCATCGGCGATTTCGACGGCAACGTCGCCCGCATCCTCGAACTCGCCGGCGAAGCCAAAAAAGGCGGCGCCGACCTCGCCGTCTTTTCCGAGCTCTGCATCTGCGGCTACCCCCCGCAGGACCTCGTCGAGCGCCCGTCTTTCGCCGAGCGCAACCAGCAGGAACTCGTCCGCCTCGCCAAAAAAATCCCGCTGCCATCCCTCGTCGGCTTCGTCGGCGACGCCATGGACAATACCGGCAAACCCGTTGCCAATTCCGCCGCGCTCATCGCCCAGGGCAAAATTCTTTTCGAGCAGCGCAAAATGCTGCTGCCCACCTACGACGTCTTCGACGAGTCGCGCTACTTCCAGCCCGCGCACACCCAGCACGTCTTCCCCTTCCAATCCGAGCAGCTCGGCATCACCATCTGCGAGGATTCCTGGAACGATAAAAGTTTCTGGCCCCAGCAGCTCTACGATCGCGACCCCGTCTCCGAAATTGTCGGGAAGGGAAGCAGCCTGCTCCTGAATATTTCCTCGTCACCCTACACCATCGACAAGCGCTCGCTGCGCCACGACATGCTGCAGAACATCGCCAGGGAATATCGCGTCCCGGTCGTGTACGTGAATCAGGTCGGCGGCAATGACAGCCTGATTTTCGATGGCTCCAGCGTGGCCTTCATGCCCGACGGCCGCGTCGCCGCCCGCGCCAAATCCTTCGAAGAAGATTTGATCTTCTTCGACACCGTCACCGGCCAGGGCGACGTCCGCCCCCTGATCGAAGACGAACTCGAAGCCGCCTTCCGCGCTCTGGTCATGGGCACTCGCGACTACGTGCGCAAATGCGGATTCAAAAAAGTGGTCGTCGGCCTCAGCGGAGGCGTCGACTCCGCGCTGGTCGCCGCCATCGCCACCGAAGCCCTCGGGAAGGAAAACGTCCTCGGCGCCGGCATGCCCGGCCCCTATTCTTCCGAAGGCAGCCTGCGCGACGCGCGTCAGCTCGCCCAGAATCTCGGCATCGAATTCGTCACTCTGCCCATTTCTGACACCTTCCATTGCTACCGCAAAACTCTCGCGCCCGTTTTCGCCGGTAGACCCGAAGACACCACCGAAGAAAACATCCAGGCCCGCATCCGCGGCAACCTGCTCATGGCGCTCTCCAATAAACTCGGCTCCATGGTGCTCAGCACCGGCAACAAATCCGAAATGGCGGTAGGGTATTGCACGCTCTACGGCGACANNCCGCAAAAGGGAAGTGATCCCGCAGGAAACCATTTCTAAGCCGCCCTCCGCCGAGCTCCGCCCGAACCAGCGCGACCAGGACACGCTCCCCGATTACAGCGTCCTCGACCGCATCCTCAAAGCCTACGTCGAAGACCTGCGCAGC
>PMHK01000063.1 GCA_003156635.1 Acidobacteriota bacterium
AGCGCTTTCTGAACCCCGAGCGTATTTCGATGCCCGATATCGACATCGATTTCTGCATGCGGCGGCGCGGCGAAATCATCGAGTACGTGCGCCAAAAATACGGCAGCGAGAGCGTCGCGCAGATCATCACCTTTGGAACTATGGCCGCGAAAGCGGTACTAAAAGACGCCGGCCGCGCGCTGGATATGCCCTACGGCGACGTGGATCGCCTGGCGAAAATGATTCCGCTGACGCTGAACATTTCGCTCGAAGAAGCGCTGAAGCAATCGCCGCAGCTGGAATCCGCCTGCAAAGACGGCCCGTACAAAGCGCTGATCGATGTGGCCATGCGCCTCGAAGGTTTGGCGCGGCACGCCTCGACCCACGCGGCCGGCGTGGTGATTTCGCCCCAGCCTCTCACCGAAATCGTACCGCTGTACAAGTCGAACAAGGAAGAAATCACCACGCAGTACGATATGAATGCGCTGGAGCGCATCGGTCTGCTCAAGATGGATTTCCTCGGCCTGACCACGCTGACGGTGCTCGACGACGCCGTGCGCATGATCAAAGAAAATCGCGGCGTGGAAATCGATCTCCCCGGCCTGCAGTTCGACGACGAGAAAACCTACGCGCTGTTCGCGCGCGGCGAGACCAGCGGCATATTCCAATTTGAATCGCACGGCATGCGCGACATTTTGAAGCGTTACCAGCCCACGCGCCTCGAAGATTTGACGGCGCTGAACGCGTTGTATCGTCCCGGCCCGATTCAGGGCGGCATGATCGACGACTTCATCGCCCGCAAGCACGGCAAGAAAAAAGTCGCCTACGATTTGCCGGAGCTGGAGCAGATTCTCTCCGAAACCTGGGGCGTCATCCTGTATCAGGAACAGGTCATGCAAATCGCCAACCGCCTAGCCGGATTTTCGCTGGGCGATGCGGACCTGCTGCGCCGCGCCATGGGCAAAAAGAAACACGAGGAAATGGCCGCGCAGCGCGAAAAATTCCTGACCGGATGCGCGGCGCGAAAAGTAAACGCCAAGAAAGCCGAAAAGATCTTCGACCTGATGGCCGAGTTCGCGGGCTACGGATTCAACAAATCCCATTCCTGCGCCTACGCGCTTCTCGCGTATCAGACCGCCTACCTGAAAGTTCACTATCCGGTGGAATTCATGGCCGCCATGCTCAGCGCCGAAGCGGGGAACACCGACAAAGTGGTGAAGTACATCAACGAAGCGCGGGGCATGGGCATTCGCGTCTTGCCGCCCGATGTGCACGAGAGCGGCTTGTATTTCACGCCGGTCGGCAACGACATTCGTTTCGGCCTGGCTGCCGTAAAAAATGTGGGCGAGAACACCGCGATCGCCATCAGCAAAACCCGCGAGGAAAGCGGGAACTTTCATGGCTTCTTCGGTTTCTGCGAGGCGGTCGAATCGAAATTCATCAACAAACGAGTTTTGGAAAGTTTAACCAAAGCAGGCGCGTTCGATTGCCTGGGGAAATCGCGCGGACGGATTTACGCGGCTATCGACCAGGGCGTTTCGCGCGGCGCAAAAAAAGCGCAAGCCAAAGCCGTGGGCCAGGGCGGATTGTTTCTGGTGAATCCCGGAACAAGCCACGCGGGCAACGGCTCGTCGGCGGAAACGGAATTGCCTCCGGCCGAAGACTGGACCGAAGAGCAACAGCTCGCCGGCGAATACGCCGTCCTCGGTTTTTACATTTCCGGGCATCCGCTCGATAAATATGCCGGCCGCCTGAAAGATTTAAAAGCGATCGACCTTTCGAGCATGGAATCGCGCCGAAATGGTGAAGACATTGTAGTCGCCGGAATCATCGTGCAGATGCGCCCCATGCGTTCGCGGCGCGGCGCGCGCTGGGCGATTTTCACGCTACAGGATCGAACCGGTGTAATCGAGGCGCTGGCGTTCCCCGAAGCGTTCGGGAAACTCGAACACGTGATGAAAACGAATACGCCGCTGCTGGTCAAGGGCCGCGTGGCGATCGAGGACGTAGGCACGCGGCTGATCGTGGCCGATGCTCGATTGTTGGACCAAGTGGCCGACCAAGCGCCCACCCAGTTGCGGGTGCGCGTGGATTTGAGCACCCTCGATTCCGGCGCGCTCGACCGCCTGCACGAACTTTTTGGCAGCCGCCCCGGACGCTGCAAAGTTTCATTCGATCTCATTCAGCAGGACGGCACCGAAGCAACTTTAGATTCGGGCAGCGCCGTGCAAGCCGACCGCGAACTGGTCGAACGCGTGCGCGAAATCTGCGGAACCGATTCCGTGGCGGTGGTGCGGTGAGCGAAAAAGACACCGGCGGAAAAGCGGCAGGGAAGAAAGTCCGCACCCGCCAGGAACGCCGCGAGCGGCTGAAGAAACTCAAAGTGCTGAAAGAAGCGCGCCGCACTGCGCGGGAGGCCGCGGCCGCCAAACTCGCAGCGCAAAGCGTAATCGAAGCGCCGGCTACCCGGGTGGCGCCGGTCAAGGAATCCGTGGCGAAAATAAAAGCGCCAGCTGCAGCGGCCAAACCAAAACCCGCTGCAGTTGCCGCCGTCGCGGCTCCGGACATCGAAAAACAGAAACAGCGCGTGATCGACGCGCTGGAACGCGACGTAGCCGAATTGAACCGCCTCGCCACGCCCACCAGTGAGCAGTCAACAGAAATCGAACGAATCCGCAGGGAAGTCGAGGAACTGAAGCATGATTTCTACACGAATCTCGGCGTGTGGCAACGCGTGCTGCTGGCGCGCCATCCGCTGCGGCCCTACACTGACGACTACATCCGCTTGCTCTTCGAAGATTTCTCCGAGATTCATGGCGACCGCAATTTTTCCGACGATCCCGCGTTGATTACCGGCATGGCCAAATTTCACGGCCGCCCGGTGTTGATCGTCGGCAATCAGAAAGGCCGCGACCTGAAGCAGCGCATGGCGCGCAATTTTGGTCAGGCCAAGCCTGAAGGCTATCGCAAAGCCCTGCGCGCGATGCAACTCGCCGCGAAATTTGGCCGGCCAATCATGGTTTTTATCGATACGCCGGGCGCGTATCCGGGCGTCGACGCCGAAGAGCGCGGCCAGGCCGAAGCCATCGCGCACAATCTGCGTGAAATGGCGCGGCTGCCGGTGCCGATCATCGTCACCATCACCGGCGAGGGCGGCTCGGGCGGCGCGCTGGCCATCGCCATCGGCGATCGGATTTACATGCTGGAAAATTCGGTGTACTCGGTGATTTCGCCCGAAGGCTGCGCCTCGATCATGTGGCGCGACGCGACGAAAACCGAAGCCGCCGCCGAAGCCTTGAAAATCACCGCGGCGAATCTGCTTGAATTCAAAATCATCGACGAAATCGTGCCGGAGCCCGAAGGCGGCGCCCATACCAATCCCGAAGCGACCGCAAAATTCCTGGATCCGATCCTGACCAGCGCGCTGGCCGAGCTTTCGCGACTCACCCCCAAACAGATTGTCGACCAGCGTTACGAAAAGTTTCGCAACATGGGCCAGTTCTTCGCCTAAACCATCCCGGAGCTCGTTGCCGCTCCCAAAATCCGTCGCGCTATCTCAAGGATTTTCGGTGGGCTCGCCCGTTCAATCTTCGCTATACTCCGCCCGCGCACGTTTTTCGCTTCGTTCGAGGTGACATGTTCAAGGCTTGGCTTAGTCTATTTATATTTTTCGCCGTTGCGGCAACTGTGGGTGCCGCCCCGGGCGCCGTGCGCTGCGCGCACCTGCTCGACGTGCGTTCCGGCGAAATTCGCGACGATCAGACCATCGTTTTCGCCGCGGACGGAACCATCACGACCGTCGGCTCCACGCAAACCGCAGTCGTTCCGGCTGGCATCACTCCGGTAATTCTGACCGGAACGTGCCTGCCGGGCCTGATCGACGTTCACACCCACCTGACCGATGACCCGCAGGATTCGGGTTATCAGGGCTTGGCCGTGTCGGTGCCAAGCGAAGCGATCAAGGGCGTGAAGAACGCGCGCCGCACATTGAATGCCGGTTTCACCACTGTGCGCAACGTGGGCGCCGGAGACTTCACTGACGTAGCGTTGCGCGACGCGGTCAATGACGGCAGCGTCGACGGCCCGCGCATGCTCGTATCCGGACCGCCGCTCGGGATCACCGGCGGGCACTGCGACGACAACCTGCTGCCGTATCAATATCACCATGTCAGCGAAGGCGTCGCCGATGGCCCGTGGGCCGCGCGCGCGAAAGTCCGCGAAAACGTGAAGTACGGCGTCGATCTGATCAAGGTTTGCGCTTCCGGAGGCGTGCTGAGCAAAGGCGATCAACCCGGCACGCCGCAATACACGCTCGAGGAATTGCAGGCCATCACCGAAGAAGCGCACAAGCTCGGCCGCAAAGTGGCCGCGCACGCACACGGCACCCAATCAATTAAAGACGGGATTCGCGCGGGCATCGATTCGATTGAACACTCCAGCCTGATTGACGACGAGGGCATTGCGCTGGCCAAAGCGCACGGTACCTATCTGGTCTTCGATATTTACAACGACGATTTCATTCTCCAGCAAGGCGCCAAATCCGGAATGCTTCCGGAATCGATTGAGAAGGAGAAAAAACTTGGCCAGATGCAACGCGAGAGTTTTCGGCGTGCCTGGCAAGCGGGCGCCAAGATCGCGTTTGGCACCGACGCCGGCGTCTATCCCCACGGCGACAACGCCAAACAATTCGCCACCATGGTGCAGTGGGGCATGCCGGCGATCGATGCTATTCGTTGCGCTACGCTGAACGCCGCCGACTTGATGGGCTGGGCCGGCAAGGTCGGAGTTCTCGAGCCGGGAGCCTACGCCGACATTATTGCAGTCGATGGCAAGAGCCCGTTGAGCGACGTCACCGTCTTGCAATCGGTGGGATTCGTGATGAAGGGCGGCACGGTGGTGAAGAGTAATTTGCCGGCGCCGCATTAGAATTCTGCGTGCAGCCGCCCGGATTTTGAGCTAATTTGCGGGGGAGGGAACTATGCGAGGTCTGGGAATTTTGTGGGTGCTGTACGGGCTGCTGCGGCTGGTCATGGCCCTGGCAATATTCATGTGGAGCGGCACGCTCACGTTGATGTGGGGCGCGCTGCTGTCGCGGGTGCCGAGTCCCTTCGCGCTGATGGATTATTTCCATTTGTTCCTCGGCTTCGCGATTGTTTTGGGCATCGTTGCGGGGATCGTCTCAATCATCGCGGGCTTGGCGCTGATGTCGGGCGGCAATTCAGCGCGCAAGCTAGGCCTGATCGCGGCGTTTTTTGGGCTGATCAATGGCCCGCTGGGCATCGCGCTGGGCGCTTACACCTTAGTGGTCCTGGTTCCGGCCGGTTCGCGCCCGCCCGCGACTCGCTGAGCGCCCCAGCCGCAACGTACTCGTTCAAGTTCACGATCGCTTCGTAATTCGTTCCCCATTGGAAGATTAGGCACGTCTCTGAGTGTTTCGATTGCCGTGCGCGACGGACTGCTTTAGTTTGCATGGCAGGGGTCTCCTGGATATGTCCGACTCAAATCCGTTGATGGCTGACGTGTTTCGCCCGTACGAAAAGCTGGTCGAGATCACTATTCTCGGCAAGACCTTCTTGGTGCCGGAGCGGAATTCGCTGCTGCGGGCCTTTCAATTCATCAGCCCGGAAACGGTGCCGTATGGTCGCTTCTGTTGGAATCAGGAATGTCAGTACTGCAAAGTCAGCTGCCAGCTCGCCGACGACGATCAATCCCGCCCAATCCTGAGCTGCAAATTTTTGGTTTCCGAAGGCATGAATATCACCGAAATGGCGCCGGAACTGATGGGCTGCCTGCGTACGAAACTGGGGCAGGCTGCCGCGGCCCCACCGCGCAAGCCACTCGACGCGCCCATCTCGATCGCGCCGCTGCCCCCAACGGACCAAGTCGCGCCTCCGGGCCAAAGCGCATCAACTCCGGTAATTCTCGAAGACACCCAGAACGATTAATCCTGCCCGCTTATGCCAGACCCGCCGTACGTTTCCGTTCTGAGTTTTTCTGACATCCATTCCGCCTTGCTGTTCGCTTGCAACTTGTTCACCGCGCATGTCATTCTTTTGCTCCGAACGATTTAGGAGAATTTGAATGCCAGTTTGTGACGGTTGCGGCGCGCAAGTCGACGACGCGCATATCCGCGCCAGAATTGAACGGCTGGAGATGGCGACGCGCTATCGGCCGATCCATATCCAGGTTTTGCTGCTGGACGCGGCGCCACCCGAACGCGCCGAGGATTTCTTCTATCGCGCTGTAGGCAATCGCTCCGAACGTTCGGACGGTGCGCGCGCGTACTGCAATGCCTTGCTGAAGTGCACCGGCGAAGATCCGTCGCGATTTTCATCCGAAATCGATGCGCCGGCCGAATTGCAGCGGCACGGATTATTCCTGACGAATGTTGTGGAATGCTCTACGGGTTCCGGACTGGCTGCGGCCTTACAGCGCTGCGCGCCATCGCTGCTGAAGCGAATCCAATTTTCGTACAAGCCGAAATATGTTATGCCGATTTCAACGGCACTGCAGGGAATTCTGCCGCTTCTGCGGGAGGGTGGCTGGACGGATCGCTTGATTCTGGACGGCGGCGCGCCATTCGACGTTCGATCCTCACCCGCGGCGCATGCTCCCGGCGATTTGGCGGCGGCAGTGAATGAAAAATTGACGAAGGCCGTTTCGAATTCGGCGTAGCCCGCGCACGACTTCCAGTCGTCATTCTGAGGAGCGCAGCGACGAAGAATCTCTACACGTATTGGTCCGGGCACACGGTGAGGGATGAGATCCTTCGCTGCGATGACGTCAAAGGCGGGTCTTATCTTGGCCGAATCATTTCACATGAAGTCCCACGAATTCCGCGAGAGCGGAAAGCGACTGATCGATTGGCTCGCAGACTACTACGCGCGCGTCGACCAGCTTCCGGTTCTGGCGCAGGTGAAGCCGGGAGAAATTCGCGCGTCGTTGCCGGCGGAACCGCCCCAAATCGGCGTGGCGATCGACACGATCATCGAGCAACTGAATTCCAAAATTATGCCCGGCATCACCCACTGGCAATCTCCGAATTTTTTCGCGTATTTTCCCGCCAATGCTTCGGAGCCGTCGGTCCTCGGCGATCTGATTTCTTCCGGCTTGGGTGTGCAAGGCATGTTGTGGGCCACCAGTCCGGCGTGCACCGAAGTCGAAACGCATGTTCTCGACTGGCTGGCAAACATGCTGGCTCTGCCGAAGACGTTTCTGTCCAATTCCGCCGGCGGGGGAGGAATTCAAGATTCTGCGTCGAGCGCTTCGCTGTGCGCGATTCTGGCCGCCCGCGAGCGCGCCACGAATTTCAAGAGCAACGAACGCGGCTGTCGCGAAAACCTGGTGGCCTACACCTCGACGCAGGCGCATTCCTCGATCGAGAAAGACATCAGGGTCGCCGGAATTGGCCGCGCCAATCTGTGGCTGATCGACGTCGATGAGCAATTCGCTATGCGCCCCGAACTACTGGAAAAAACGATCGAAGAAGATAAGCGCGCCGGACGGATTCCGTTCTTCGTTTGCGCCACCGTGGGCACCACGTCGTCGCTGGCCTTCGACCCGCTTCCGGCCATCGGAGAAATTTGCAAGCGGCACAACCTCTGGCTACACGTCGACGCCGCCATGGCGGGCACCGCGGCGCTGTGTTCCGAGTTTCGTTACATCCAGAACGGCCTGGAGCTCGCCGACAGCTACTGCTTCGACGCGCACAAGTGGATGTTCACCAATTTCGACTGCACCTGCTTCTACGTCGCTAACCGCGAGACGCTGACGCACAGCCTGAGCGTCACGCCGGAATATTTGCGCAACCAGGCCACCGAGTCTGGCTCGGTCTTCGATTATCGCGACTGGCACGTGCCCCTCGGCCGACGCTTCCGCGCGCTCAAACTATGGTTCGTCATCCAGCACTACGGCGTCGAAGGACTGCAGTTTCACATCCGCCGCCATGTGGCGATCGCCCAAAAATTTCTAGAGTCAGTGCGAAAAGACGATCGCTTCGAAATCATTGCTCCTGCGCCGTTGAACCTGATCTGCTTCCGGGTTAAAGGCGACGACGGGCTGAATGAAGAATTGCTCCGCCGGCTCAATGCCTCCGGCCAGCTTTACCTTTCCCATACAAAACTTAACGGAAAATTCACTCTGCGCTTCTGCGTCGCCCAAATGCGCACCGAACTGCACCATGTGGAACACGCCTGGGCCGCGATTTGCGCCGAAGCCACAAAGCTGATCGCCGCCCGCGATCGCGGAAGTCATTCAAACCAAGCCGCTTCGGGCCGCGAATAGCTTTCCCAGCTCTCGGACTCGATGTGGTAGACTCCGATTGTTCCGCGAAATTCTCCTGGGAGTATCCGGATGAAGGCTCGCTCAAAATTCCTGATCGGCTCGGGGATCATCGTCGTCACCCTGCTGGCGCTGGCCTACGTCGGATTCACCCAGAGCAAAACCTATTACCACACCATCACCGAGCTTTCGACGCTGCAAGGTTCCGCGCTGCACCAGCGCATGCGCGTTTCGGGGAACGTCCAGGCCGGTTCCATCGACCATCTCACCGGACGCGTCGATTTTATTTTGATCGAGCAGGGCAAGACGCTGCCGGTCAGCTATGTAGGCCACGACCCACTCCCGGATACTTTTAAAGACGGCGCGCAAGCCCTGGTCGAAGGCAAAATGATGCCGGACAATCGTTTCGTCGCCGAGCAGGTGCAAGCCAAGTGCGCGTCGAAATACGAAGCGACGCCCGATGGTGCTCCGGTTTCGGCTCCCGCGCGAAATCCGGGACAAACTTCAACTGGGACCAACGCCCGGCCCTCAGGGTACTAATATTTTGCCAGCCCGCGCAGTGCACGAACCTATGAGCCATTCGCCAGAAGGTCGCCGGGAGTCTCCGTGGACATACTAGGATCCGTTGCGCTTCTGCTCGCGTTTCTGGCGGCGGTGTACGCCTTCGTCGCCGGCATCGTCGGCATCGTTACCCGACGTCCGCTGATCACCAAGAGCGCGCGTAATGCGGGCATGGCCATCTTCGGACTGGTCATCCTCGCCGCCGCCTGCCTCGAATATTTTTTCTTCGCCAACGATTTTTCCTCCGCGTATGTGGCCGAGCACAGCAATCGCGCGCTCCCGGCCTATTACAAGTTCGCCGCGCTATGGTCCGGGCAAGAAGGCTCGCTGGTCCTGTGGACCTTCCTGCTTTCGATGTATGCCTTCCTGGTTTTATTTTTCAACCGCAAAAAACATCCGGAGTTGATGCCGTACGTCGGCGTGGTGCTGGCCGGGACCCAGGTGTTTTTCCTCACCCTGAATAATTTCGTGGCCAGCCCGTTCCGCATGCTGGGAAATATGGACGCGGGCGGAGTGATGCGCCTCGCTTCGATTTCCGACGGCCACGGCCTGAATCCGCTGCTGCAGTATCCGGAAATGGTGATTCATCCGCCGATGCTGTACCTCGGCTACACCGGATTCACCGTGCCATTCGCGTTTGCATTGGCCGCGCTGCTCGGCCGCTATCCCGGCGAGAAATGGATTCACATCACTCGGCGCTGGACCATGATCGCCTGGTGCTTCCAAAGCGCGGGGATTTTGCTGGGTGCGCACTGGGCTTACGCCGTGCTGGGTTGGGGCGGTTATTGGGCTTGGGATCCGGTGGAAAATGCGTCGCTGCTGCCGTGGATTACCGGAACCGCTTTTCTGCATTCGGTGATGATGCAGGAAAAGCGCGGCATGATGAAAATCTGGAACGTCTGGCTGGTTTTCGTCACCTTCATGCTGTGCATTCTGGGAACGACGCTGACGCGTGCGGGCATCGTCAGTTCCGTACATGCCTTTGCACAATCTTCGATAGGTGGCTGGTTCTTCGGATTTTTGGCAATTATCTTCGTGGTCTGCTTCGCGGCGTATTGGAAGAACCGCGACTACCTGCGAAGCGACAATCAACTTGACTCCTTGGTTTCGCGCGAATCGAGTTTTCTATTCAACAATCTGGTGTTACTCGCTGCCTGTTTTGCGGTTTTGTGGGGCACACTATTTCCGATACTTTCGGAATGGGTGCAGGGAAGCAAGATCAGCGTCGGCCCGCCATTTTTTAACAAGGTTAACATTCCCATCGCGCTGTTTCTGTTACTGCTGACGGGCGTGGGCCCATTGCTGGCTTGGCGCAAAACTTCGTTCGATGCGCTGCGCCGGAATTTCGCCTGGCCGCTGGCCGGCGGAATCGTGGCGGGAGTCGCGGCTTTTATTTTTGGTTTCCGCGACGTGTACTCGCTAATTTGCATGATTCTCGGCGTATTCGTGACCCTGACTATTGCCTCGGAGTTCTTCCGTGGCGCGCGCGTGATTTCATCGCGGGACGGCTCGAATATTTTCACCGCCGTGGGCGAATTGACCATGCGCAACACGCGGCGCTACGGCGGGTACGTCGTCCATTTCGGCATGGTGCTCGTTTTCATCGGCATTGCTGGGACGCCCTTCAACAAAGACATTCAAAAAGAAATGTCGATCGGCGACACCCTGAATATCGGCTCGTACTCCATCCTGTGCCAGAATTTCGACGCGGTGAATAACGACAATTACGAATCGGAACGCGCCACGCTGGAAGTCTTCAAAGGCGGCAAATCGGTGATGATGTTGTACCCTGAGCGCCGTTTCTTCCTGGCCAGCCAGGTCACCGAGACGATGGTCGCGGTGCAGTCCAACCCGTTTCACGATTTATACGTGGTGTACGCCGGACGCAGCCCGGAAGGCGGCAAGCCAGTGATTCACGCCTACCTGCTGCCGCTGGTGAAGTGGATTTGGTTTGGCGGAATTGTAGTGGTGTTGGGGACCATCCTCGCGCTGCTGCCGAATCGCAAAGCGGTCCTGGTTTTGCGGCCGGCCACCGAAAAATCGTGGGGCGACGCGATTTCCGCGACTGGTTCGGCCATCGGTGCGGTTGCGCGGCGAGCGGATGCGCGAGCGGATGCGAATGACTAAGTCGACGAATTCGCGCTCGCAGAACAAAACCGCATCGCTAGTCGCGCTGGCGATGCTGGTAAGCGCGCCGCTGGTTGCGTCGCTCGCACCCGTCGCCTTCGCCCAGAACGCGCCTCGCGCCAAAAAGCTGGCCAACGGCCTGAAGTGCATGTGCGGCGGCTGCGAAGATTCGGCAGGGCAGTGCAGCCATCCCGGCGGATCGTTTTCGGGTCCTTGTGAAACCGCGCGCGGGATGCAGAAAGATCTCGACGATCGTGTGGCCAAAAACGAATCCGACGACGCGATTCTGGCCGCCTATGTGTCGCAGTACGGACCGGCGGTGCTAGCCGACCCGCCGACGAAAGGTTTCGATTTGCTGGCCTGGGTTATGCCGGTGTTGATGCCGATCTTGGCGCTGATTCTCGTTTGGTACGTGGTGCGCAACTGGCGTAAGAAGTCCCAGCTCGCGCCAGCCGGTGGGCCCCCCATCGACGCCGAATTTCTGGCGCGGGCCCAACGCGAAGCGAAGGGCGACCTTGAGTAGCGTCGACATCGCAGTGGCCTGCGTAGCGCTGGCTATCGCTACCGTTCTATTCGTGTTTAATGTGCGCCTCGAAGCGTCCGACCTGGCCCCGCATCGCACCATGCTCGACCAATTAATGGAACGCCGCGACGCCATTTACGAAAACCTGCGCGACCTGCGTTTCGAATTTCGCGCCGGGAAATTTTCCGAGGCGGATTACGAAGAAACCAAGCAATCGCTGGAGCTGGAAGCGGCCCGGGTCCTCGCCGACATGGACCGCCTAACCGGCGGCACGCCTACGCCCGCCACGATTCAAGCCTCGACGGAGAAGGTAAGACATTCATGATTCTGCATTCTGCCAAAATCCGAATCGCGCGTTCGCTCGCGTTGCTACTGTTCGCCGTGTTTGCGTTGGTCGCAACGGCGCACCTGGCGCAAGCCGGCACCGTCGATGGCACTGTAAAGAATGGTACGAACGGAAAGGTTGAAGCCGGCGCCGACGTCATCCTGATTCAATTGCAAGGTGGCATGCAGCCGGTGGCAAAAACAAAAACCGACGCGCAGGGCCACTATCATTTCGACCACCCGCAGCTCGGCACCGGGCCGATGCTGATTCGCGTGGTCTATCGCGGCGTGAATTATCACGAGCCGATTGCGCCGGGCAAAACCGTCGCGGATGTGGAAGTCTTCGAACCCACCACCCAACCGAGCGCGTTCAGCGTCGCCAATCACGCGCTGATTCTCCAGGCGAACGGCAGCGACCTGATGGTTGGCGAAGAATACATGATCACCAATAAAACCCAGCCGCCGGTCGCGTTCTATCGCGAAGACGGTTCCTTCAATTTTAATTTGCCGGATGGCGCGCAGTTCGGCCAGGCGTCCGCCTGGGGCGCGGCCAATATGCCGGTGGTGCAGGGCACCATCGACAAGGGCAAAGACAAGATGGCCATCGCTTTTCCGTTTCGTCCCGGCGAAAGCGGCGTGCGCCTCGCCTATAAAATGCCGTATCCCGACAATCATTTGATGCTGCGCAATATTTCGCCCTACGCCACGGAGCGCCTGATCATCGCCGCGCCGCCGACCATGAAGATCGCCGGCTCCGGCATCGCGCCGGCG
>PMHK01000186.1 GCA_003156635.1 Acidobacteriota bacterium
TTATTCGATGATCTCGGCGACCGCGCCGGCTCCTACCGTGTGTCCGCCTTCGCGAATCGCGAAGCGCAAACCCTTCTCCAAAGCGACCGGCGTAATCAACGTGATCTCGCACGATATATTGTCGCCCGGCATCACCATCTCCACTCCCGCCGGCAACTTCACATCGCCCGTCACGTCCGTGGTCCGGAAATAAAACTGTGGACGATACCCGGTAAAGAACGGCGTATGCCGCCCGCCTTCTTCCTTGGTCAAGACGTACGCTTCGGCCTTGAACTTGGTGTGCGGCGTAATCGAGCCCGGCTTCGCCAACACCTGCCCGCGCTCCACTTCATCTTTTTCCGTGCCGCGCAGCAAGAGTCCCACGTTGTCGCCCGCCATGCCTTCATCCAGCAGCTTGCGGAACATTTCNNCGCGCTCGATTCTTCCCGTCACCACCGTGCCTCTGCCGGAAATCGAGAAAATATCTTCAATCGGCATCGCGAATGGCTTATCAATATCCCGTACCGGCTGCGGAATGCTTTTGTCCACCGATTCCATCAAATCCAGAATCGACTTCTCCCACTTCGCGTCGCCTTCCAAAGCCTTCAGCGCCGATCCACGAATGACCGGTAGGTCATCGCCCGGATACTGGTAGCTCTTCAGCAGTTCGCGTACTTCCAGTTCGACCAGTTCGAGCAATTCCGGATCGTCGACCATGTCGCACTTGTTCAGAAACACGCAGATGTAAGGAACGCCGACTTGCCGCGCCAGCAAGATGTGCTCGCGCGTTTGCGGCATCGGACCATCGGTCGCCGCTACCACCAGAATCGCGCCGTCCATCTGCGCCGNNATCATGTTCTTCACATAATCCGCGTGGCCCGGGCAATCAATGTGCGCGTAGTGCCGGTTCGGCGTCTCATATTCCACGTGCGACACCGCAATCGTGATGCCGCGCTCGCGCTCTTCCGGCGCGTTATCGATCGAATCAAACGCCCGGAACGCCACCTTCGGATTGTTCTTCGACAACACCTTCGTGATCGCCGCCGTGGTCGTCGTTTTGCCGTGGTCAATGTGACCAATCGTCCCGATATTCACGTGCGGCTTATTCCGCTCGAATTTCTCTTTCGCCATCTGGCCATCTGCTCCCGTGTCGTTCCGCTCTCAGCCTCAAAACCCGCGGTTCGTCACCTGTACGTGAGTTATTTTTTCGGTTTGTTGCCGTTCTTGCCGCCGATAATGTCATCGGCTACGTTATTGGGCGCTTGTTCGTAATGCGAAAAGTGCATGGTGAAACTTCCCCGGCCTTGCGTCCGGCTGCGAATTTCGGTGGCGTATCCGAACATGGTCGAGAGCGGCACCAGCACATTAATGATCTCGGTCCCGCCGCGCGATTCGCGTCCCTGCATCTGCCCGCGCCGTGAATTCAAATCCGCGATCACCGGTCCCATGTAATCTTCCGGGACCACCACTTCCACGCGCATGATCGGTTCGAGCAGTTTCGGATTGGCTTTCTTGCAAGCGTCCTTGAACGCCATCGACCCCGCAATCTTGAACGCCATTTCCGAGCTGTCCACGTCGTGGTAGCTGCCGTCAGTCAAAACCACCGCGGCGTCCACCATTTCGTAGCCGGCCAGAATTCCGGTTTCCATCGCCTCACGGATTCCGTCTTCAATCGGCTTGATGAATTCGCGCGGCACCGACCCGCCCACGACCTTGTCGATGAACAGTAAGCGATGCTCTTTGTCAAAGCTGTACTTGCTGCCCTTGCCGCCGCCAATATTCTTGGCCAGTTCCGCGAGTTCTTCTTCCGACAACTCGTGCATGTCGTCGTGGCTGGATTGCGGAAGTGGGACCAGCCTGATCACCGCGTGTCCGTATTGGCCGCGTCCGCCGGTCTGCTTGATGTATTTTCCTTCGCCTTCAGCCTCGCGCAAAATCGTCTCGCGATAGGCGACCTGCGGCCGGCCGACATTGGCCTGCACGCCAAATTCGCGCATCATGCGGTCCACAATGATTTCCAAGTGCAGTTCGCCCATGCCCGCGATCAAGGTCTGATTCGTTTCGTGATCGGTATGCATGCGGAACGTCGGATCTTCCTGGCCCAACTTGCCCAGCGCGATGCCCATTTTTTCCTGGTCCGCTTTGGTCTTGGGCTCGATCGCCACCTGAATCACCGGCGCCGGAAAATCGATGTTCTCGAGCACGATCGGCTTGTCTTCATCGCACAAGGTGTCGCCGGTCGTAACGTTCTTCAATCCAACGCACGCGGCAATGTCGCCCGCTTCGATCGTATCGATCTCTTCGCGCTTGTTGGCGTGCATGCGCAGCAAACGGCCGATGCGCTCGCGCGTCTTGCGCGTGGAGTTATAAACATTTTGTCCGGCCTTCAGCACGCCGGAATATACGCGGATGTAGGTCACGTGACCCACAAACGGGTCGGTCATAATCTTGAACGCCAGCGCCGAAAACGGTTCGTCATCCGAAGCGGTGCGCATCAACATCTCGCCGCCGTTCGGATCCTTGCCTTCTACCGGAGGCACGTCCGAAGGCGCGGGGAGGAAATCAATAACCGCATCCAGCAGCGGTTGCAAACCCTTGTTCTTGAACGCCGAACCCGCCAGCACCGGAACCAACTTCAACGCAATCGTCGATTTCCGCAAAGACGCGCGCAATTCCGGGGCGGTAATCTTGGTCTGCTCCAGATACTTGTGCATGATCGCGTCATCGTGTTCGGCAATGTACTCGACCACTTTCTCGCGATGTTCTTTGTAGAATTCCGGCGTCAGCCCTGAAAACTTGACGGCTACTCCCACCGCCGGGTGCGCTGCCAGGTATTCCGCATCCCACAGCTTTTCGAGCGCCACCGTTTCATACTCCGCGCCCAGCGTTTCGTCCTTCCAGATAATGGCGCGCTCTTCCAGGAAATCGATCACGCCGATAAAATTGTCTTCCTTGCCGATCGGGAATTGCACCGGCACGGGATGTGCCGAAAGTCTCTGCCGCATCGAACGCACTGAATGATCGAAATCCGCGCCGATGCGGTCCATCTTATTAATGAACGCAATGCGCGGCACGCGATACTTGTCCGCCTGGCGCCACACTGTTTCCGACTGCGGCTGCACGCCCGCGACCGCATCAAAAATCGCCACTGCGCCGTCCAGCACGCGCAGCGAACGCTCCACTTCTACCGTGAAGTCCACGTGACCCGGCGTGTCGATGATATTGATGCGGTATTTCTTGTCGAAACGGGTCCAGGAAGCCGTCGTCGCCGCGGACGTAATCGTAATTCCGCGCTCGCGCTCCTGCTCCATCCAGTCCATTACCGTCGTGCCTTCGTGTACTTCGCCGATCTTGTAAGTCACTCCGGTATAGAAAAGAATGCGCTCGGTCGACGTGGTTTTTCCCGCGTCAATGTGCGCCATAATCCCGATGTTCCGGGTCTGATCGAGTTGTACCAAACGTGGCATGGGCCTGTAGGATTCGTGCTACCAGCGATAGTGCGCGAAAGCTTTGTTCGCTTCCGCCATGCGGTGCACATCCTCCTTTTTCTTCACTGCTCCGCCGCGGCCGTTCGCCGCGTCCATAATTTCTTCCGCCAACTTATCGGTCATGGTCTTGCCGCTGCGCGTTCGCGAATACAGCACCAGCCAGTGAATCGCCAGCGACTGCTTGCGGAACGGGTTCACTTCCACCGGAACCTGATAGTTCGCGCCGCCCACGCGTCGCGTCTTCACTTCCAGCACCGGCTTGCAGTTCTCGATCGCCTTCTTGAACAATTTGAACGAATCGTCGTTCGTCTTCTTCGCGACCTGATCCATCGCGTTGTAGAAGATGGCCTGCGCCGTCGCGCGCTTCCCGTCGTACATCATGCTCGAAATAAATTTCTGCACCAGGTCGCTTCCGAAAACCGGATCTCCTGGAATCTTGCGGCGAAGAACCCATCCCTTACGTGGCATCGTTTAGCTCTCCTACTTCTGTGCGGCTTTAGGCCGCTTAGCGCCGTACTTCGAGCGCGCTTGCTTGCGATTTTCAACGCCTGCTGCGTCCAGCGTTCCGCGAATGATGTGATACCGCACGCCCGGCAAATCCTTGACCCTGCCGCCGCGCACCAGCACGATCGAGTGCTCCTGCAAGTTGTGCCCGATTCCTGGAATGTAAGTCGTCACTTCCGCGCTGTTGGTCAGCCGCGCGCGCGCCACTTTGCGCAACGCTGAGTTCGGCTTCTTCGGCGTCTGGGTGTACACCCGCACGCAAACTCCGCGCTTCTCCGGGCAGCCTTCCAGCGCCGGCGACTTGGTCTTCACCCGAATCGCTTCTCTGCCATGACGCACAAGCTGTGAAAACGTCGGCACGCTTCCTCCATTCCAGAAATCGCAACGCAAAATAATTTTTGTTTTTTAATTCCGCTACTTCTGCGCGCAGCTTACGCACCCCGCACAGAAATATGCGAGTGAATGAAAGAAAAGGTCGCCAACCAAGGAATTACCCAGGTACTCCGCGAAGACGCTTCACCCTTATGGAGTGAACTGCATCGTTCCAGTTTCAGCGGAGAGGCTCACACGGCTTTGCGGGGCTGGCGCCCCATTTCGGCCGCTCTTTCTGCTCCCGTTCCACTGCTCTTTGTCCGGGGCCGAAAGACTTCCCTAATCAACCACTGGGCCTCACGGCCCATCTACAACCGACGAAGTATAAGAGAATCAGTACGCATTGTCAAATTGATTCCCTCAAAAAATATATCCATCCGATTGGCGATGCCGTTGCCTGTGAAAATCCTAACCGCACCCAGTGTCGGGTCAATCCGACACTCTCCCGAACCGACCGAAGTTTACCTGAAATGGATCTCAAGCAAGGGCCGCTGTAACCGTATCAAAACGGGAATCCACCTAAACACAATATAATGTGTAACTTAACTCGGTAACCGCTCTAATCCTACAGCCACTCGTCACTAATCATTACCCACTGCCGTAATCACCCATCTCGCATCCTTATTGTCACTTGCTCAACAACCCCCTGCCTCCCGCTTTACCCCGTTCCCCAACGCAACTAAACTCGTCCCGCACTCGAACTTGGGAGCTTCAATGAACCGCTGTGCCGCAGCCCTGTTGTGCGCGATGTTAACCTCCTCGAATGCTTTTGGGCGCCAGCAATCCGCTCCGGTCCCCCTATCTGGTTCCAGTACTCCGGTGGGAAAAACCCCCTCCCCCGACTTCTCCGCCGAACCTTTCATCATCGAAAAATATTCCCTCGCCGCACGTTTTGAAAACGACGGAACCGGCGAGCGCACCTTATCCTCGCGCGTCAAAGTGCAAAATGACGCGGGCGTTCAGCAACTCGCCGAACTAATCTTCGGCTATAACTCCGCCAGCGAAAAGATCGACGTTCACTTTGTCCGCGTGCTCCATCCCGACGGCGCCACCGTCACCGCTAAGCCCGACGCCATAAAAGAAATGGTCGCGCCCGTCGAACGCGACGCGCCCGCCTACACCGACTACAAAGAAGTTCACATCACGGTTCCCGCGCTGCATCCCGGCGATGCCATCGAATACGAAATCGCCACGCACCTCGTCACCCCGGAAGCTCCCGGTCAATTTTGGTTCGAGCAGAATTTCCTCGATCGCGCCATCGTGCTCGATGAACAGCTCGAAGTGAATGTCCCGCAAAACCGCGCCGTCCTGATTCAATCTGCGGATTTTTCGAAGGTTACCGCTGAAGAAATTCGCCAAGCCCGTCTCGCCCCGGCCAGCACCGCGCAAATCGACCAGCAGAACAGCAGTTTTTCGTCGAAAACCGAGAATGGGCGCACCATCTATCGCTGGAAACATAAAAATTTCACTATTCCGAATGACGACCCCGCCGCCGGAAAACTTCCTCCGCCCAAAATTCCGGACATCCAGTTCACTACTTTCAGAAATTGGAACGAAGTCGCGCAGTGGTATGCGGCTCTCGCCAAAGGTCGCTCCACTCCCACTCCCGAAATCCGCGCCAAAGCCCAGGAACTGGCCGTCGGACGCACCACCAGCCTCGACAAAATGCAGGCGCTCTACAGTTATGTCGCTAAGAATATCCGCTACGTGAGTCTTTCCTTCGGACTCGGAGGCTATCAGCCCCACACCGCTTCCGAAGTTTTCAAGAATCAGTACGGCGATGGCCCGGATAAGTACGTGCTCCTGTCCGCGCTGCTGCAGTCCGTCGATATCCCGTCCGATCCCGTCCTGATTCCGCTGCTGCGCCCGCTCGACCCCGCCATTCCCTCGCCCGCGCAATTCGATCATCTGATTACCGCCGCGCACAACGGCCCCGACCTGATTTGGATGGATTCCACCGCCGAAGTCGCCCCGTTTCGTTTGCTCATTCCCGCGCTGCGCCATAAATCAGCTCTGCTAATCCAATCCGACGGCGATGGAAAAATCGTCGAAACTCCCGTTGACCCGCCGTTTCTCTCCACCCAGCATGTCGAAATCGACGCCCAGGTCAGCGATCTCGGCAAACTCACCGCCAAGCTGCGTTACTTTCTGCGCGGCGATAACGAAGTTGCCCTGCGCCTCGCTTTCCATCGCACCCCGCAAAATGAATGGGCCCAACTCGGCCAGACCATCGCCGCCCTCGACGGCATTCGCGGCAACGTCACCAGCGTGAAACCGAGCGACCCCACCGACACCGAAAAGCCCTTCGAACTCGATCTCGATTACGAGCAGCCCGGCTATCTCGATTGGGCCAGAAAAAAAACAAAAGTTCCGGTGCCGCTGCTCTCGCTCGGCATGCCCCGCCCGCCCGATAATCCCGCCGATCCCATTCATCTCGGCAGCCCGCTCGACATCACCACCAGTCTAAAATTAACGCTGCCCGCGAATTTTAGCGCGCAAACTCCGGTCGGCGTATCCGTCGCCCGCGACTACGCCGAATTCAAATCCGTCTACGGTTTCGAGAATCACGTTTTCACCGCCGAACGCATCTTGAATTTCAAGATGCGCGAGCTCCCCGCCACCCGCGCCGGCGATTACGACGCCTTCTCCCGCGCCGTCGAATCTGACGAAAATCAATCCTTCATCGTCGAAAATAATTCCACCAGCCTTCCCGGAATTCCCGCCACCGCAAAACCGGATGATCTGATCGAAGCCGGCGCCGCCGCGCTCAATTCCGGAAATCCGCGCGAAGCCATCCCGCTGCTCAAACGCGCCGTGGAACTCGATCCCAAAACCAAGCAGGGTTTCAACGATCTCGGCCTCGCTTATCTCCGCACCCGCCAATTCACCGAAGCCGAAGCTGCATTTCATAGCCAGCTCGGCGTAAATCCGTCAGACGAACACGCCTACAATTACCTCGGCCTCACGCTTCAGCAACAGCAAAGATTTCCCGAAGCCGAAGCCGCCTTTCGCCGGCAACTCGAAATAAATCCGCTCGATCCCGTCACCCACGCGGCCCTCGGCACGCTTTTTCTCGAGCAGCACAAATATTCCGAAGCGGTGCCCGAACTCGACAAAGCTGCCGTGCTCACTCCTCAAAGCGCCGAACTCCAGGTCAGCCTCGGCCGCGCGCTGCTCAACAACGGCCAAAAAGAAGAGGCCCTCAAAGCATTTCAAAAAGGCATTGATTTGGGCCACTCCTCGCCTGTCATCTGGAACAGCGTTGCCTACAACCTGGCCGACGCGAATATCGAACTCGATCGCGCCCAGCAGTACGCTGAATCCGCCATTTCCGCCACCAACGCAAATCTCCGCCATCTCCAGCTCCCGCACCTTTCCCCCGACGACTTCAATCAGGTCGCAAACCTCGGCGTCTACTGGGACACGCTGGGGTGGGTGCACGTCAAAAAAGGCGATCTCGATTTCGCCGAGGCCTTCGTTCGCGCTGCGTGGAGGCTCAATCAGCAGGGTGAAGCAGGCGATCACCTCGCCCGAATTTACGAAAAGCACGGCCAAAAACAGGACGCCATCCGTCTCTACGCCGAAGCCATCGCCGCGCCCCACGCCGACCCGGAATCGCGCGCCCGCCTCACGCTGCTGCTCGGCGAAAATACCAAAATCGACGAACTCGTCGATCGCGCCCGGCCCCGTCTCCTGCAATCTCGCATCTTCGACGCTGGTAAGGTGCTCAACGAAAAAGCCGAAGCCGATTTTTTCATCCTGCTCGCGCCCGGAACCAAATCCGCAAAAGTCGAAGCCGTAAAATTCATCAGCGGCAGCCCCGACCTTCGCCCCTTCGCCGAAAATCTTCGCACCATCGACTTCGGCCCCGTATTTCCAGACGCAGCCCCATCGAAAATCGTCCGCCGCGGCACCCTGGCGTGCACCACCGCCGGCGCCTGCACCTTCACCCTCGCCCCACCGGAAACCGTCCGCGCCGTAAATTAGTCCAAGTGCGCGCGCCGAAACGCCTCGCAACCGTGCCTCCGCATTTTCGGGTGCCCCATCCTTCCCGCCTCTGGAACGGTCGGAGCTTTTGACTTGGACTCGCCAGCACAATGAAATGTGCATGACATCCCGAAGCGCAGCGAGGGACCTGCTTCCAACGCCATCATGTTTGGCGGATGCAACGGAAAGGAAACCTGAACCAAACCACCCAAAAGTATCGGAACACTCTAAACCAAAAACTCCCTACTTTACTTCCAGCAGTTCCTTCTCTTTCGTGGAGGACAATTCCTCAATCTTCTTCGTTTCCGCCTGCGTCAACTTCTCCAATTCATCGAGCGACCGCTTGCGGTCATCTTCTCCAATCCTCTTGTCCTTCTCCAATTTCTCCACCGCTTCCTTCACGTCCCGCCGCACATTCCGCAAAGCCGTCCGGTGATTTTCCAAAACCTTGTGTACGTGCTTCACCAGCTCTTTGCGCCGGTCTTCGGTCAGCGAAGGAATCGGCACCCGCACGACCTTTCCATCGTTGGTCGGATTCAATCCCAAATCCGTCGTGCGAATTGCCTTGTCGATCATCGGTACCGCCGTCGCGTCCCACGGCGAAATCACGATCATGGTCCCGTCCGGCACCGTCATCGTGCCCAGCTGATTGATCGCCATCGGCGTGCCGTGATAGTCCACCCGCACGTGATCCAGCAGCGACACATTCGCGCGCCCGGTCCGAATCGTGCCCAGCTCCTTGCGGAAATCCTCCACCGCCTTCTCCATCCGCATTTTGGCCTGCGTTGCCGCGTCTTTGGTTGTCGCGATCGTGCTCATTTATGGAATTTCCTTCCTTGCTCGAATTTCAACCCGCGCTGACTACCGATCCCACATGCTCGCCCAGCACCACGCGCTTCAAATTTCCCGGCACGGTCATGTCGAACACGATGATCGGCATTTTGTTATCCATGCACAGCGAAATCGCCGTCGAATCCATTACCGACAAACCCTTCTTCAGCACATCAATATACGTAATTTTTTCGAATTTCTTGGCGGTCTTCACTTTTTCCGGATCCGCATCGTACACGCCATCCACCCGCGTTGCCTTCAGAATCACCTGCGCCTTGATCTCCACCGCGCGCAACGCCGCCGCCGTGTCGGTCGAAAAATAAGGGTTCCCTGTACCCGCCCCAAAAATCACCACGCGATCTTTTTCCAGATGCCGCGTCGCGCGCCGGCGAATAAACGGTTCCGCCACCTGATGCATCTCAATCGCGCTCATCAAGCGCGTGTGACAACCGACTTTCTCGAGCGCGTCCACCAGCGCGAGGCCATTGATCACTGTCGCCAGCATCCCCATATAATCGCCCGTAGCCCGGTCGATCTTTAATTCTCCCTGCCGGGCGCCGCGAAAAAAATTACCGCCGCCCACCATGATCGCCACCTGCACGCCCAGGTCGCGAATTTCTTTCACCTCGTGCGCAATGCCCTGAATCGTCGCCGGGTCGATTCCGAATTCGTGCGAACCGGAAAGCGACTCCCCGGAAAGTTTCAGCACCAGCCGCTGGTAAACCGGCGCGCTTTTCTCTTCGCTTTTTCGTTTGGCAGTCTGTGCAGTCGTCATAGCAGCTCGGCCAGCCCCCCTGGCCGCGTGCATTTTACCAGACTTCCTCCACTCCCCACCCTCGATCTATTCCTGATCATTCGGCGCTCTTGCGCCAACCGCCCAGCCCCAATCCACAACACCTGTAGCGGCCGCCGCAGGCGGGCCAACCCCAAAACAATCCCAAACCCACAATCCGCCACCCCGCTACACAAATTAGAAGGCCCCAGGCAAAAAAAATCCGCCGCGAAAACGCGGCGGATTCTGAACCTCGCGCAATACCAAAAAATTTACGCCGTCGGCACCGTCGCCGCAGCCTCCGCTGCCGGCGCCTGCTTCTCCGCGCCATCCGCCTCGCCCACCTTAAAACGCATGAACCGGCGCACCGCAATATTCTCGCCGATCTTCGCAATGGTGTGGTCGATCAGCTCCTTCACCGTCATGCCTTCGTCCTTGATGAAGTGCTGCTCGTACAAACAATTCTCTTCGTAAAACTTTTCCATCTTGCCGCTGACGATCTTCTCGATCACCGCTTCCGGCTTGCCCGTCGCCTTCGCCTGTTCCTTGTAAATCTCGCGTTCGCGGTCCAGCGTCTCCTGCGTCACTTCATCCCGGCGCAAAAAACGAGGATCCAGCGCGGCGATGTGCATCGCCACGTCGTGGCATAGCCGCTGAAAATCGTCCGTCCGCGCCACGAAATCGCTCTCGCAGTTGACCTCGACCAGCANNACGAAGTCGCTCTCGCAATTCATTTCGATCAGCACGCCGATTTTCCCGCCGGCGTGAATGTACGAACTCACCAGGCCTTCGGAGGTCGCGCGCTGCGCCTTCTTGGCCGCCGCCGCCTGTCCCTTCTTCCGCAAAATGTTGATGGCCCGTTCGACGTCGCCGCCGCCTTCCACCAGCGCTTCACGGCAGGCGGTGAATCCCGCGCCGGTCCGGTCCCGCAGCTCCTTTACCTGCTGCGCCGATACGTTTGGTTTTCCTTCTGGACTAGCCATAGTTGTACCCATTCCTCTTTTATGAAATCGGTTCAGAACACTTCGGAACACCATTGGCCGAGGTGCTAATGTGTCGCCGTGGTTTTTGTGGGTCGTGGCTTTAGCTACGACATTGTGCCGCCGCCAAACACCCGGCTTTAGCCCCTGAAGCTCTCCGCCACGTCCAAATTGCGGCGTCCGCAGAATTGCGTCTAGCGATGTTGAACTTCGTCTTCGGTCGGCACCGCGGCCGCTTCATCCGCCGCTGCTTCCACCGGCTCGCCTTCCACGAAGTCGCCTTCCTGCTTCTCGTAGACTTCGTAGGCGCTGGTATCGACGTAATCCACCGCGTCTTCGCCCGATCCGTCCACCGCCTTCTGATCGGCGATCTGCGTCTGCTCGTAGGACTGATGTCCCACGATCACCGCGTCCGAAATCTTCGAAGTGAACAGGCGAAT
>PMHK01000235.1 GCA_003156635.1 Acidobacteriota bacterium
AGGATTACGGCCGCGCCGGCATCCTGATGCTGCCGGTGGTCGACCCCTCCGGCGACCGCACCTACCGCCTGATCCTGATCATGTCCGCACTGTTAATTCCGGTGACCGTGCTTCCGGTGGTGGTCGGTATTAACGGCATCCCGTATTTCTTCGGCGCCTTCATCCTGGGGATTTTGATGCTGCAGGTGGCCTGCTGGGCCAATCGCGCCCGAACCAACGTCCGCGCCAAGTGGCTGATGCACGCCACCGTAGCCCACATCCCGNNTGCTGTTGATCTGGATGATCCTCGATAAGATGTACCGCTAGTCCCGCGCTGTTCCGCTGTCGTTCTCGCCGCGCTATCCCGCTTTTTGTCCCCGCAGTCGTCTCAAATCAAATGTCCTACCACCGCCGAGTTTGTCATCCCGAAGCGTAGCGNNGCACGGGAATCAATACGAAGAAGGCATACTCTGTTTGCAGGGTGGGCAATCCCGTACTGAATGAGATCCTTCGCGCTGCTCAGGCTGACGTCCAAGGCGGGTTTTGCCTGCACGCAGCGGCTGCTGCGCGCACTCACTCCGTCGCGCCAACTACTGCTGCTTGTACTGCACCACTGCCTGCCCATTCAAGATTTGAATGTTGTTGATGTCATCCGGCAATTTCAGCTTCTCCCGGTTCTCCGGTGACGACATCAGCTTGTCTACCGCTTCATTCAACGTGGACTGCGGCAGCGGCAGAGAACCCAGCTTGCCCGAGATGGGCACAAACTTCATGTAGCCGTTCTCGGACGCCAGGTGCCCGTCCAGCTCCAACGACAAATCCTTCCCGTGAAAATCGAAAATCACGTAAGCCTTCACCACGTCGCCAACCATATCGACTTTCACGTCTTTCACCGAAGACTGAATCTGGTCGATCGACGGCTGCTCGTTGCTGGAAAGCACGGCGGCGGGATCGGTTCCCGAACCACCGGCAGGCGCTGCGGCCCCGCCTGAATAGGGAACTACAGCGGAGGGCAAGCCTGACGCCGAACCAGCGAGAGCCGCGGGCCCACCTTCGAGCTGCAAACTCTGCGCGAGATAAGAATTCAACTCGGTGNNGTCCGCAGCACCAAAATAATCACCACAATCAAACCGACGAAGCTCGACCAACTCAAAATCTGGTAAAGCGTTTTGAGCAGCTTGGTATCCGCCACCAGGCACCTCTAGCAATTCAACGTTGAGCAGGAAGCTCGGCAGGGCACGGCTTCAGCCGTGNNCGCTAAACGCGATCCCGAGCCGGCTTTAGCCGCTGAGGGAAGGTCATATCGCCTTCGAACCAAAACCGACATCTGCAAGTTTAACAAGCGAGGTAGGCGGGCGCCGCGGAGGCGAAAAAAAATGACGCGTAGTCGCCATTGGACCAACGTACAGGGTGAAATGAGGGTGGCTTAAAATCGGGAAAACACTATTTCTTGCCGAACTTCTGGGCGTAATACAAAACCGCCGCGACCGTCTTCATATCGCGAATCTTGCCGCTGCGGATCCAGCGCTCGACTTCCTGCAGCGTGCAAATACGCTGTGTGATTTTTTCGTCTTCTTCGGGGTCCGCTTGGCCGGCCGCCAGCCCCTGCGCCAGATAAATCACCATGTTTTCAGAAATAAACCCCGGACTTGGGTACAAATCGAGCAGCTTGGTCATGCGCTTCGCGGTGTAACCCGTCTCTTCGCGCAATTCGCGATGCGCGCCTTGCAGGAAATTCTCGCCTTCGTCCTTGCGTCCCGCCACCAACTCCCACAAATATTGCTTCGCTGCATGGCGATACTGCCGGATCAGCAGAATCCGGCCATCCGGAAACACCGGCAATACCACCACCGACCCGGGATGCACGACCACGTTGCGCGTGACCTTCAACCCGCCCGGCTCAATCACCGAGTCGCGCCGTATCGTAAAAATATTGCTCTCGAAAATGTTCTTGCTGGAGACAACCCGCGCTGCACGTTTCTTTGTAGGCACTCAGTTTCCTCTGTTAGCAGAATGAAGCAAAGATTCTACCCCACACCCGCCATCGCGCAAGACGGCCGCGGCAATCCACACAACCCGTTGCCGCGCCCTCCCCCGCCGCATATACTCGTTCCAGGCGACCTGAGTGCCCATGAACACTGTTATCGTTGACGACGAACGGCCGGCGCGCGACGAACTCGCGTTCCTGCTCAAAGGCTTTCCCGAGGTGAATGTCATCGCCCAGGGCAAGAACGGCCTCGAAGCCCTCACCCTGATCAAAGAACACAACCCGGACCTGGTCTTCCTCGACGTCCAAATGCCCGGCCTCGACGGCTTCGGCGTGATCAAAAAGCTTTTCGAACGCAAGCAGCGCCTGCCGCAGATCGTTTTCGCCACCGCCTTCGACAATTACGCCATCCAGGCCTTCGACGTGAACGCCGTCGACTACGTCCTCAAGCCCTTCGACAAAGCGCGCATCGCCAAAGCCATCCAGCGCGCCAAAAAAATGATCGAAGCGCAGACCTCGCCGGTCGAGCGCCTGGAAATCCTGATGGGCCAGCTGGCCCTGCCGCAACCGGCCGCCCCGAAATCGGCGCAAGCGGCGAAGCTTCTCGTGAAATCGCAGCAGCGGATGTTTTTGGTCGACGCCGCCGACCTGATCTACGCCTCCATCCAGGACGGCACCATCACCATCTTCACCAAGGATTTTGAGGGCGTCTCGAACTACCGCACCATCGAAGAGCTGGCCTCCGCCGTCGACTCTGATAAATTCTGGCGCGCGCACCGCTCTTATCTCGTGAACATCAACCACATCAAGGAAGTNNTCGAGTTACATGCTGAAGATGAATGACAAACGCGCCAGCGAAATTCCGGTGTCGCGCGCGCAGACCAAACGCCTGCGCGAACTACTCAAGCTGTAACTCGCGCAGGGAAGTTTATTCGAGGAGAAACATGCTCAGGAATGTTCGCTCGTTCTCGCTGCCGTCGTTTGCCGTGCTTTGGGTTGTGGCGTTCGCGATCGCCGCGAACCCGCCGCAGGTCAGCGCTCAGACCACATCCAAATCCGCGCACGCCCCGGTGACGTTTTCCCCTTCGATCTGGGGCACCGTCACCGACAATCACGGCGCTCCCCTCGGCGGCGCCAAAGTCACCCTGCTCAACGAAAAAACCAACGAATCCACCGGCGGCTCGACCGATGGCACCGGCCAATACCACTTCGAAAACCTGCTCCCCGGCAAGTACACGGTCAGCTTCGACGCCAGCGGCTTCATCTCCAAACAGCACCAGGTAAACCTCAAGCCCGGCACCAAGAAAATCGAAGTCAACGAACGCCTGAAACCCCCGCCCGAACCCGAACCGAAAGCCAGTTAGCCATTTCTGATGTCCGTCTAGCCGTCGAGAATAAGTATCCAAGTCGATAACAGCATCGGCCCCAAAACGGCTTAGTTTCGGATTACAATCCCCGCGGAGGACTTCATGCCCCTGCGCGGACTGGCTTTTTGTATTTTGAGTTTCTTTTGTCTTGCCCCTGCGAATACAAAGGATGCCCCGGTGCAGGTTCTGGTGTGGCCGTCTACGGGAGCGCCCGTAGTCCGATTCAGCTTCGGAAAATTCAGGGAAGTCGGGGTCGCGGACAAACACCACAATTATGAGACGGAGGTCACCGCCGAAAATCTCTGGACCAAAAGGATTTCCTCCGCGGAGTTCACGCTATACCTGTACGACAAGAACAAAATTCGTATCGCTGACGCGGCCCTGAGCATTTCGGACGTAAGCCCGGGCAGTGAGGTTAAGTTTCAGACCTACATCAACGCCTCCGGCCCAATTGTTTCGCTGGAACTGGTTCCCAAAGCGCTGCCCGCGGAGTTGCAGGCGTATCTCAATCTGCCGCCAAAGTTGATCTCGATCACGGTGAACTCTGTGCCGCAGGGTGCAGACTTTAGAGTCGACGGCACCGCATCGGGAACGACCCCTAAAATAATTCAAATTCCTGCAGGCAAGCATGTGCTGACCTTCAGCAAGGACGGATTCAGTTCCGGCACGTTTCCGCTGGAGATGGCGCCAGACGCCGTTTCGGGCGGTAGCATCAGCACCGAACTCGGAAATTCCACCCACGATACCGTCGAACTTCGCGACGGCTCAGTTCTGAGCGGCGAAGTGGAATCCGTGTCGGCCACGGAAGTGATCCTTAGCGTGGGTGGAGCGATTCAACACCTCAACCGCAACAGCGTGAAGCGCATTGTGCTGATCCAGCGCGAAGCGCCTTCCAATTAACGATGAGCGAGCTTATGCCTCCGTTTCCATTCGCCGCCGTCGAGTCGATACTCGGGCGTGAGGATGATCCTGCACTCTGGCGGGAAGCTTTGACGGTAGTTGCCGAGGACTTTGCACAAAAATACCAACGAAAATCTTCGAAAAAGAAATGGGGAATCACGGTAGGCGCCTGTTCCCACTGGCTGCGGCCCCATCGTAGTTCGTGGACAAAAGGGGGAGGCTTTGCTTATCCTCACGGCTACGATCACTTCAAACCGAAGTTCGATTGGTCGGTGAGCCTACTTCTCGGGGACGGCCAATGGGTTCCAGTGAACAAGCTTCCCACCCGCAGCCTAATGTCTTTAGCCGTCGCCATACCCACCCGCACGATTCTTCACAAGCAAGCTGTTGTCTACGCGCGGTGGCATCCAGGCACTGAAGATGTCTTATATGGATTCCGGAAGCGCGAGCGTGCGAGGCAGTGCGTTGTCGCGTCGGATGAAAAGGTTCAGGGCCGCGTGCTTCATTCCAAGTCCGTCTAGCCCGCAGGAATGCGCATCCGCGCTTTTCCACATTCCCCGACCGGTGTGCTAGCATCGACGTTGCAAATTTCCACATGGATTTCTCACTTAGCAGCGACCAAATCTTGATCCGCGACACCGTCCGCCAGTTCATGGAGACGGAAATGCGGCCCATCCTGCGCGAATACGAACGCAACGAGAAATTTCCCGCCGAGGAAATCCGCCGGCTCGGGGAACTCGGCTGCTGCGGCATGCTGGTCCCCGACGAATGGGGCGGCGCCGGAACCGATACGGTCAGCTACTCGCTGATGCTCGAAGAAGTCGCGCGCGTCGACGCCTCCACCGCGGTCGCACTCAGCGTCACCAATTCCGTCGTCTGCGTGCCGCTCCTGCGAGCCGGCACCGACGCCCAAAAGAAAAAATATCTGACCCGTCTGGCCAAAGGCGAAATCCTCGGTGCATTTTGCCTCACCGAACCACAAGCCGGCTCCGACGCCGCCGGAATTCAAACTCGCGCCACCCGCGACGGCGATCATTACCTGCTGAACGGCACCAAAGCCTGGGTCACCAACGGNNCCGGCTCGCGCGGCGTCTCCGCCTTTCTGGTGCAGCCCGATTTTCCCGGATTCCGCATCAGCCGCTACGAAGACAAAATGGGTCTGCGCCTTTCGCGTTCCGCCGAAATTTCGCTGCAGGATTGCCGCGTGCCGGTCGAAAA
>PMHK01000182.1 GCA_003156635.1 Acidobacteriota bacterium
CGGTCATGCGGTGCACCCTGCCGGTGACCATCGTCGCCGAAAGATGATGCGGGCTGGTGACCACGTTCGCGATGATTTCCGTGTCCGCCGGGTAGGGCACCGACGGTTCCAACACGCCCACGATCGTGGCCGAGCGCGCGCCGCCAATGTCGCCCGAATCCAGTTTCAAATTCTTGCCGATGACCGCCGGATCGCGATTCAAAACCTTGGTCCAGAACCGGTAGGTCAGCACCACCGCGCCAGCGGCGTTCGGGCCGTCATCGTGCGCGTCCAGCAGCCGGCCCAGCACCGGATGCAATCCCATCACTTCGAAATACGATCCGTCCACCACCCCCGCGCGCACTTCGCGCGGCTCGCCCAGCCCGATCATGCTGAATCCCACCACCGAAAAATCGCCGAATTCCTTAACCGTTTTCACCCGCGACTGCAGGTCCTGAATTTCCGGAACCGAGAACGACACGTTCTCGATGCCCATCCCCGGCGCGCTCTGCCGAATATAGATCAGCCGGTCTTCATCGCGATTGACCAGCGGGCGCAACAACACGCCGCGCACCACGCTGAAAATTGCCGCGTTCGCGCCGATTCCCAGCGCCAGCGTCAGCACCACGGTGATGGCCAGTCCCTTGGTGCGCGCCAGCGAACGCACCGCAACTTTCAGATCGCGCAGCAGCAATTCCGTTTCGAACATGGCGCTTCTACCTCCAGACCTTTCGACGAGCAAAGTCTCCCACGGTTAGCTTGTTAATTGCAAGTAATGGCCCCATGATGGTCTTCCGCCGGGCCAATTACCGGCCTTCACTATAATGACGAACGGCGGGGCCGGAACCGGACAAAAAGTTTAAGAAATCTTGGTAAATTTAGCGCGCTCGGCGCGCCAATCGGTAATGCTAAGCCCGCCACCCGCGCTATTGGGGCGCAGTAATCACCCGAATAGACTGCACCATCCGCACCCAACGCGCCGGCCGCTTGTCGAGCGGCGCCACTAGCCGCAACGGCCCAACTTTGCTGTCCAGCGCGTGCCCATCCACTTTATCGGCCACCAGAACATTCGAATCCTGAATCCCGGGATCGAGCTCCGCCAGCGAAAACACCGCGCGGTATCCATCCGCCGCCTCGACCAGAACGTAAGTCGCCATGGCCGCGCCGCGCAAGTGCTCGCCCTGCGCCGCGCCGGCCAGCTTCAGCAAGTCCGCCAAAGCCACGCCCTCATACACTTCCTCTTTTTGATCGTGCGGATTCGTGACTTTGAGCGTCTTGTGCGGCATCGCGCTTATGTCCGCCAGCGACAGCGAGACGGGCTTGGTGATATCACCAGAAATTGTGAGCGTGGTTGAGGCCGGAGCGGACGTCTGTGCCGCGAGCGATGCGGAAAGCATAAAAAAAGCCACGAGAAAGCTGTAGGAAACACGAAGCAAGGGCACCTCCAAGCTGGTTGTAGCGATTCCGGGCTAGATAATACACCCGGCCGGAAAGCGGCGATAACGCGGGATCGATTCGAGCCTCCGGCAAAACCGAGCCATTTTCCGCCGCGAAGTTGCTATATTAATGACCGATGCAGTCGACCATTAAAACCGTTCTGGAGTTCGCGCTGCTGGCCACGACCTCCATATTCTTCCTGGTCGATCCCTTCGCGGTAATCCCGCTGTTCCTTGCGGTCACCGCCGGCACCGAAAAAGCCGAGCGCAACGCCATCGCCCGCAAATCGGCGCTGACCTGCGCCATCGTCCTCACCGCCTTCGCCATCGCCGGCAGCCTGATTTTCAAAATGTTTGGCATCACTCTGCCGGCTTTCAAAATTGCCGGCGGCATCATCCTTCTTCAAATCGGCCTCGACATGCTGCAGGGCAAACAGTCCTCGCAGAAATCCACCGCGGAAGAACAGCAGGAAGGCGCGGAAAAATCCGACGCCAGCATCATCCCGTTGGGCATGCCCATGCTCGCCGGCCCCGGCGCCATTTCCACCGTGATGGTGCTGGTCGGCGAATCCCATGCGGTCTGGCAACACGGGGTGATCTACGCCACGATCATCCTCACCGCGTTCGTCTCGTATTTAATTCTCTCGGGCGCGGATCGCGTGCGTGGCTATTTGGGCGAAACGGGAATCCGCATCTTGATGCGGCTGATGGGGCTGTTGTTGGTGGCCTTAGCCGTCCAGTTCGTAGCGAACGGGCTTACCGATTTTGGACTATTGAAACCTCTGCTCACTCCGTACTAAGCACGCCCGAGCCAAAACGAATCAAAACTCAAATTTATTGCGCAGCCGTAAATGTATTGCAGGAATTCAAATTGCCGGTGGTCAGACCCTGCTTGAACCACTGCACCCGTTGCGCGGAAGTGCCGTGCGTGAATTTCTCCGGCATCACTTCGCCCTGAGTCATTTTCTGGATGTGATCGTCGCCCACCGCCGCCGCCGCATTTAATCCTGATTCCACATCGCCTTGTTCCAGAATATTCCGTTGCTCGGTCGAATGTCCCCACACGCCCGCGTAACAGTCGGCCTGCAGTTCCATCTTCACCGAAAGCTCGTTCCGTAGTTGCGGATTCTGCTGCTGCAGCGCGCGCACTTTTCCCTCGGTGCCCAAAATCTTCTGCACGTGGTGCCCCAGCTCATGCGCGATCACGTAAGCCTGCGCAAATTCTCCGGAAGCTCCAAACCGGCTCTTCAGCTCGTTGAAAAATCCGAGATCCAAATAGACCTTCTCGTCCCCCGGACAATAGAACGGTCCCGTCGCCGTTTGCGCCAGGCCACAAGCCGAATTCACATCGTCGCGAAACAAAACCAATTTCGCGTGCCGGTATTGCGGCAGGATTTGAGTCCAGGTACTTTGCGCGTCATCCAGCACGAACGAAACAAATTGCACTTCCTTCTGCTCCGCCGCATCCCGCGCCGGATCAGGCGTCCGCGGCGCCGACGCCGAACTTCCGCCACCTACTGCTCCGCCATTCAAAAACGGCGTAATCAGGTCGCGTTTAAAAATAAAACTGAGCACCAGCAGCACCAGCAAGCCGCCGATTCCAATGTGCATGCCGCCAAAGCCGCCACCACCACCGCCACTCGAATTGCGATCGTCTTCGATATCGCCGCTGGTCCCGCCCGGTGTCCAACGCATAGGAAGTACCTCACTGCTGCTTAAAATGAAGTAAGACGCAAGAAAAGCCCGACGCGGGCAAGGATACCATTTTTGCTTCAGTTGGAAACCACAACGATAGGAACGGCCCCGAGGCAGCGAATCAGCACGCCGCAGCGCGCTAGTATTCGTCGTCTTCGTTTTTCTTCAGCCGGGTCATCTTGAACGCGATCCGAAAATCCCGCGTACGCGCGTCGCTCAGAATCGCCCGTCGCGTTTCCAGCGGCAACTCGGACGGACCAAACACTCCGGCCATGTCCCGCGGAAAATGTTTCACAAAAATCGCCGCCAGATGCGCCGTCGCATAAGCAATCGGCGTCGAAATCAATCCGCGCTGCCGAATCTGCGAAAGCGTCGGAAAACTCGCGTCATACCGCAGCAGCAACGGCTGATCGTCTTTCGTGCCCCGCACCAGCACCGCCGCCGCGAACCGCGCATTTTCCAGCACGCCCCGCCGAATCAATCCAGCCACGCCCTTCGGAGATAAAGTTTTCGGAAAGCGTTTCCGCACGATGCCTTGCGATCGGTTCAATCGCCCCTGCCGGTACCAACGGAACAAACGATCAAAATCATTCCCGCCGATTTTCGCGTCCATTTCCTGCATTGGTACTACATAAGGCAGCATGCAGACTTCGTCCTGCGCCGCCAGATAAACCGTGACCTGCCCAATCGGCGGCGGAAAACGAAACTTCTCGCGCCCGGTAAATCGTTTGGCCAGCGCAAACCGCCCGTGCTCGTAAACGCGCGGGCTGGAAATCGCCTCGTCATACATCACTTCCGGCGACCAGGTCGAAACCGGATCCTTGCTCTCCGTGCTTTCGAACAGCCGAATCTGCACCGCCTCCACGATGTCCAGCAACTCCGACCCGCGCTTCGCCAGAAGATTGGTCAGCCCCGGGGCCGCGCCCGTGCAAATTACCGCCGCGCGGTTTTTGGCCGCGAATCGCTTTTGAAAGCGAAATTGCTCCGGCCTAAAAGGATTGCGGTTCAGGTGGGAATTCAAATCCAGGTAATGCGAGCGCAAGCGCAGCGCCGCCCGCAAAATAATCTCGTTGAATACCGCGGGAGAGGCGTTGACCAGCAGGTTACAGCCGCGCGCCGCGCGCACAATCGACCACAGATTGCGCGCGTTTGCTTCCACCACTTCAATCTTGCTTTTCTTGCCCAGGAATTTCCGCGCGCGCTCCGGATCCCGGTCGCCGCACCACACCGTGTGCCCCTGCCGCGCCAGCAGTTGTGCCAGCAACGAACCCGCGCCACCGACCCCCAGCACGAAGATGCGCATTGGTTCGCAACCTTATCATAATTGCCGCGCGGCGAGTCCAGAGAGAGCTGGCACTTTCCGATCCAGCACCAGCTCTCCAGTTGCCGCGAAACGCCAAACAGCGCGCTTAGTTCAGCCGCATCGAGCTGATGCGATTGTTCCAGCTCTTATTGTTGTAACCCTGCACTTGCCAGGCCCGCAGGTCCGGGATGCTCTGCCGCGTTACCGCCGAGAAGCCGCGGAAGTCCGCATCATTGTAAATCGTGACGTTCACCCGCCCGTAAACCTGGATCGAGCTGATCGCGTCGTTAAATCCCTGCGGTACATTCAATGTGGTGCCGCGGGACTGGCAAAAATAATTCCCGGTGTAATTCGCCGAAGTGAAAAAGCACGCGCCGTCGTGCGGCTTGTTGCCCGGTCGGCCGCCGCCGGAATTCCACCAGGTCGGACCGCTGCCCCCGTAAGCCACCACGCTGAATTGCGCCCGGCACCCACGGTCCACCCAGATCCCACGATTGTCGTTGCCCCAGGTCTGGCCTTGGACACAAGCCGTGTTGCTCATCTGGCGCACCATCTGCACCGATTGGCGCGGGTCGCCGATCGGACAAAAATTGCGTTTGCCGTTATTCGACTCGCAGGTCACCAGGTTTTGATTCGGCCCTTGAGCAGACGCCAGGGCTGCTTCGGAATGCGCGCCGGCTCCCGCCGCGGAATTGGAAAGCCCGAACGAAAATGCCAGAAGCGCCGCTAACAATACCGTGACTTTCATGATCGAACTCCTTACTGAAAATTTAAGATCTGCCGCAGGCCAGCATGGAATACGCTACGGGCCTCACGATAGACTTTCGCCATTTTGCTGTAAAGCGATTTCACCGCGGCATCCGCGCTTCGCGATTCATTGCTCGCATCTGGGCAAAAGCGTAGAATCGAACTCGATTGCTCCGATCCTGGGCGGCTACGGGAGAGAAATCCTAGGCCCTCCGGGACGATGCTCCCGCGAAATCGTTATCCTTATTACCAGACGCGCGGAGCGCAGGGAACCGGCGGAAACGCTCGTTCCTCCCGATGGCCGCCGTCGCAAAGCTCGCCATGGTTTGGAAAGGAGGGAATCCAGCGACCCGCTTCGTACCGCGACGCGACGCTGGTGTCCTCGCCCAAACCTCCCGTGGTTTGGGCCTTTTTATTTGTGGCGGCATCTAAGGACTTAGCGTCGCGAACCAAGAAAAACATGCCATTGCTTGACAAATTCGGCCGGCAAATTTACGACCTGCGCGTCTCCGTGACCGACCGCTGCAATTTCCGTTGCGTCTACTGCCGTTCGGCGAATCCTGAAAACAATATGGCCGAACATGCTCTGCTCGAATGGGACGAATACGAGCGGCTGGTCAAAATCCTGGTCGGCATGGGCATTCGCAAGGTACGGGTCACCGGCGGTGAGCCGCTGGTTCGTCCCGGCGTTGAAGAATTTATCGCTCGGCTCAAAAAACTCGGCGTGCAAGACCTTTCCATGACCACCAATGGCCACTTGCTCGTCGATCGCCTCGACGCGCTTGTTGCCGCCGGCCTCGATCGCATCAACATCAGCCTGGACTCGTTGAACAAAGAAAAATTTGAGCAAGTCACCCGCACCAAAACATTCGATCAGGTCATGGCCGGCATCGAAGCCGCCCGGGCTTCATCGCTTCGTCCGGTGAAAGTAAACGCCGTCCTCGTGCGTGGCCTGAATGACGACGAAGTGGAAGCNNATGCGTTTCATCGAATTCATGCCCCTCGACGCCGACCGCGCCTGGAACCGCGACCTCATGGTCCCGGCCGCCGAAGTCTACAAGCGCATTTCCGCCAAATGGCCGCTGATCCCCGTGGTCCACGAGCGCAGCGAAACCGCCCGCAAATACCGTTTCGCCGACAGCCGCGGTGAAATCGGCTTGATCGCTCCGGTCACTCAGCCCTTCTGCGGCCACTGCTCGCGCATTCGCCTCACCGCCGACGGAAAATTACGCACCTGTTTGTTCAGCAAAGACGATCACGACCTGAAGAGTTTGCTGCGCGGCGCCGCCACCGACCGCGAAATCGGCGACGCCATTCACGCCATCGTGGATCAAAAAGAAAAAGGCCATCGCATCAACGAGCCGGATTTCGTCGCGCCTTCGCGCACCATGGTTTTCATCGGCGGCTAGATAGCTCGCCTAAGCTGATTTTTAGGGGGTCGGACGTTTAGCTCCGACCATAATCACTGAGCTCTCGGTGGGGCTTTAGCCCCTGAGGTAACGAATCGAGAACTCGAACCTTGGAGTGCAGTCTCATGGCGGATGAAGAATCCAAATATTTCTCGCTGACCGAAGCAGAGCGCTTGCGCGTGAAGCTCGAACCAATTCTGATCGAAGCCATGGAATCGCGCCGCAAAATGTCGGATGTCGACGATAAAATCGGCGCGCTGGCCGAAAGAATTTCCCGCTCCGGCGGCCTTTCCGTTTCTTACGAAAAAGCAGCCAAGCGCCGGCTCGAACGCAATCAGCTCGAACAGGGAATTCAGTTGGCTCTCGAGCGCATCATCGAAACCGGCTGTGTGGTGAAAGATCTCGACGTCGGTCTGCTCGATTTTCCCGCGCGCATCGACGACCAGGACGTGTACTTGTGCTGGAAACTGGGCGAGGATCGCATCCGCTTCTATCACCGCCAGGACGAAGGCTTTTCCGGCCGCAAGCCCATCGACCCGCGCGACCGCGGCCACAACAATCCCATTCAGTAATTATTCGAAAGAAGCTGGAACATTCAAATCGCCGAGGAACAATTGTGACTGACGCTCTCGAAAATCGCCTGAAGGATTCAGCCAGCCCGTATTTGCGTTCGGCCGCGCATCAACCCATCGACTGGCATGAATGGGGCCCGGAAGCTTTCGCCCGCGCCAAAGAAGAAAACAAGCCGATCCTGCTCGACATCGGCGCGGTCTGGTGCCACTGGTGCCACGTGATCGACCGCGAGAGCTACGAAAATCCCGAAATCGCCGGCATGATCAACAAATTCTATGTCGCCGTGAAAGTCGATCGCGACGAGCGCCCGGATGTCGACGCCCGCTACCAGTCGGCCGTCAGCGCCATATCAGGCCAGGGCGGCTGGCCCCTCACTGCCTTTCTCACCCCGGAAGGTAAGCCGTTCTTCGGTGGCACGTATTTCCCGCCGGAAGACGCCATGGGCCGCCCCGGATTCAAACGCATTTTGCTCGGCGTCGCCGAATCATTCAAAACGCGCCGCAAAGAAGTCGATACCTCCGCGCAAGCCCTGGAAGACGCTGTAGCCAAAGCCGAAGTTTTCAAAACCGCGCGCGGCGAATTCGACGCGACTATCGTCGACTCCGTCATCGAATCCGCGCTCAGCATGTTCGATGACCAACACGGCGGCTTCGGCCAGGCCCCGAAATTCCCGCACGCCAGTGCCACCGATCTGCTGCTTGAACGCTACCAATCCACCGGCGCCAAAAGTTTGCTGCACGTCGCCGAACGCACCCTCACCGGCATGGCCCAGGGCGGCGTCTACGATCAGATCGCCGGCGGCTTCCATCGCTACTCCGTCGACGAACGCTGGTGCGTCCCCCACTTCGAAAAAATGACCTACGACAATTCCGAGCTGCTGAAAAATTATCTGCACGGCTATCAGGTCACCGGAAATCCGCTGTTCCGCGAAACCGCCGAAGGCATCATCACCTGGGTCAACGAAGTTCTCTCCGATCAGGCTCGCGGGGGGTTCTACGGCAGCCAGGATGCCGATCAGACCCTCGACGATGACGGCGATTATTTCACCTGGACCCTCGCCGAAGTTCGCGCGGTATTGACGCCCGAGGAATCGCGGCTGATTGAGCTGTATTACGACGTGAACGCCCGCGGCGAAATGCATCACAACCCGGCCAAGAATGTCCTGTGGGTTACGGCCGGCCTCGAAACGCTTGCAGCCGAATTAAAAATCAGCGAAACGGATGCGCGCCAGCTGCTGGCCACCGCAAAACGCAAGATGCTCGCCGCGCGGCGCCTGCGCACGCCAGTCCCGGCGATCGACACCACTGTCTACGTCGCCTGGAACGCCATGTTCGTCTCCGCCTATCTCGAAGCCGCCCGAGTTTTGAGCCGCGACGATTGCCGCGCCTTCGCACTGAAAACTCTCGACCGCATCCTCGCCGAAGCCTGGGAAGAATCGAAAGGGTTCCTGCATCGCGTCGGCGGCCCGCGCCTCGATGGCTCGCTCGACGATCAGATTTTCATGGTCGTCGCGCTGCTCGATGCCTACGAATCGACGCTCGACCGCCGTTATTTCGAAATCGCCGAACGCACCATGCGCCTCGCCGTGGAGCGTTACGGCGACCCCGAAGCCGGCGGCTTTTTCGATCGCGCCAAAGATGCCGCGCCGATGGGCGGCATGGAAATTCGCCGCAAGCCGCTGCAGGATTCGCCCACGCCCGGCGCCAATTCCGTCGCGGTCATCGCGCTCGACCGTTTGTATGGCTTGACCGGCGAAAAACTCTACCGCGACTGGGCCGAAAAAACGCTCGAAGCCTTCGTAGGCCTGGTCCCGCAGTACGGACTGTTCGCCGCAACGTATGGGCTCGCCGCGTTGTTGCACGCGCGCCACTCCCTCCAAGTAGTCGTGCTCGGCGCAGCGAGCGATCCCCAAGCAGCAGCACTCGAAAAAACCGCAAACGATGTCTATCGTTTCGGCAAATCGGTCTTGCGCGCCACTCCGGAATCGCTGGCCGCCGCCTCCCTCGCGCCCGCCTTGCGCGAAACTCTGCCGCATCTGGACGCAAAAAAGCCCCAGGCGCTGGTCTGCGTGGAGACGCGCTGTTTCCCGCCCGTCGCCGACCCCGAAAAACTAAAAGGTATGCTCACCGAAATCGCCGCCGAAGCCGCCGGCTAGCGGCGCTCTTGAAACGATTTCGCGTATCCGCAGTGTCCGAACCGAAAAAACTGCATCAGTAATTGTGCGTCCGCAAGCCACCAAAATGTATCTAAGTGGACGACGATCTCTGTAGGTTGCCGCCTGTAGAGTGCGGTGCGATAATGAGGCGTCTTTACGGCTGCAACGCAACGGTTCGTGTTGTAACGGGGGCTTTATGGCGATGCGGGACGCATGGGTTGAGAAGCGCGCGACGGCGATGAATGGAGGTGTGCGCAATTTTTCGCAGATGCACTACGCGCGCCAGGGCCTCATCACCGAGGAAATGCAGTACGTCGCTCAGCGCGAAAAACTAACACCCGAACTGGTCCGCGATGAAGTCGCCCGCGGCCGCGCCATCATCCCGGCCAACATCAACCATCGCAACCTGGAGCCGATGGGCATCGGTTCCGCCTTTTTCTGCAAGATCAACGCCAACATCGGCAATTCCGCCACCACTTCCGACGTCGACGCCGAACTCGAAAAGCTGCATCGCGCCGTGCACTACGGCTCCGACACCGTGATGGACCTCTCCACCGGCGGCGACATTCCGATGATCCGCAAAGCGATCATCAACGCCTCCCCCGTGCCCATCGGCACTGTGCCCATTTACGAAGCGCTCTCGCGCGTCCGCCGTCCCGAAGATCTCACCATTCAGATTTTGCTGGAAGTGATCGAAGAGCAGGCCGAGCAAGGCGTCGACTACATGACCATCCACGCCGGCGTGCTGCGCGAATTCGTTCCGCTCACCCGCAACCGCATCACCGGAATCGTCAGCCGCGGCGGCGCGCTCCTCGCGCAATGGATGAGCTTCCACAAAAAACAAAATTTCCTCTATGAAAATTACGACGCCATCTGCAAAATTTTCCAGAAGCACGATGTGAGTTTTTCGCTGGGCGATGGCCTGCGTCCCGGTTGCCTGCACGATGCCAGCGACGAAGCCCAATTCGCCGAACTGAAAGTCCTCGGCGAGCTCACCAAAAAGGCCTGGGAATACGATGTCCAGGTCATGATCGAAGGTCCCGGCCACATCCCCATGGACCAGATCGAGCTCCAGGTCCAAAAAGAAAACGAAATGTGCCACGAGGCGCCGTTCTACACGCTGGGCCCGCTGGTTACCGATATTGCTCCCGGCTACGACCACATCACCAGCGCCATTGGCGCGGCCATGATCGGCTGGCACGGCGCGTCGATGCTTTGCTACGTCACCCCCAAAGAGCATCTCGGCCTGCCGAATGCCGATGACGTTCGCCAGGGTGTGATCGCCTACAAAATCGCGGCCCACGCCGCCGACATCGCCCGCCACCGTCCCGGTGCTCGTGATCGCGACGACGCCCTCAGCTACGCTCGTTTCCTCTTCGACTGGAACAAGCAGTTCGAACTTTCACTCGATCCCGAAACCGCCCGAAAGATGCATGACGAAACCCTGCCCGACGAATCCTACAAGGAAGCGAAATTCTGCTCCATGTGCGGGCCCAAGTTCTGTTCCATGAACACCACCCAGATCGCCGACGGCTACAACGGCCTCGACCAAGAGGAACGCGAGGCGAAATTCGTGCAGTTGCTGGCGAAAGTCCAGGCCGCTCGGTAGCGGACCGAGACGCTTTCATGGAACAATACACTCCGTCTTTCGTATTACCTCATGGGGCTCTTCCGCGGTAAAGGAAGCGCTGAACCAAAGTGAGCTACGCCATGCTTCTGATGTTGGCCGCCGTATTCGTTTACTTCCTGCCGTCGTTTATTGCGCGGCATCGCCAAAGTTTCGCCGCGATTTTCCTGTTCAACTTTTTCCTGGGCTGGACGTTTATCGGCTGGATCATCGCGCTGTTCTGGGCCCGCCTAGCGGAGCCACGCGTTCCGGTCATCGTCGGGTCCATGCCGGCCTACGCCTATGCCGGACATTCCAATTCACGCGGCGCCAAATTTTGCAGCGGGTGTGGCCGTCTGGCGCAACCGGATGGGCGCTTCTGCGCCGGCTGCGGACGTTCTATCTAGTTCACTATCTGGGTCACTACTGGGTCACTATTTAGGCCACGATCGAAGCCCATGCCCGAACCAAAACCCCAACAACGTCTGCGCGAAGAATTCGATCGCTGGGCCGCGGATGGCCGCGGCGAGTCGATGGAGCACGATCACTGGCCCATCGCCAGGCCCGCGCTGGAGCTGATGCAAATCGCCGAGACCAGCAATATTATGGACGTCGGCTGCGGCGCCGGATGGCTCTCGCGCATTCTGGCCCAGCGCGCTCCGCGCGGCCGGGTCGTCGGCATGGATATTTCCGACGAGATGATCGCCCACGCCCGGAAAGCGAGTGCCGGCCAAAAGAATCTGAGTTTCGTCGTCGGCACGGTGGATAACATTCCATGGGAACCGAATTTCTTCGACCGCATCATTACCGTGGAATCTTCCTATTACTGGCCGGACCCCGCGCAGGGCGTCCGCGAACTCTATCGCGTCGCGACGAACAACGGCTCGGCCTGGACCCTCATCAATTATTACCGCGACAACCCCTACTGCCATCAGTGGGGAAAATTGCTGGCGGTCCCCACCCATCTGCTCTCAGCCGAAGAATGGAAAAATTTGTTCCGCGATGCCGGATTCAAGAACGTAGCGCACCAATTGATCCCCGACCCAACCCCGAATCGCGCAACCTACACGGGCCGCTGGTTTCGCGACGCCAAAGAACTGGCGGCCTTCCGGGCCATCGGCGCATTACTCGTTCACGGCACCAAATAAAGGAGAAAAATGGCATTCGTCCGTGCGACCGGCAGGAATGATGTGGCGACAGGAACCATCCAGGAATTTCAAGTCGGCGAAAAAAACATCGCCCTCGCCAATGTGGCAGGCAAATTCTTTGCAATCAACAATGTATGCCTGCATCAAGGCGGTCCGCTGGGCGAAGGCGACCTGGATCGTCAGGTGGTGACTTGCCCCTGGCACGGATGGCAGTACGACGTCACCAACGGCCAGCTCCTGTCCAATTCCGCCGTGACCACCACCTGCTATTCGGTCGAAATTCGGGGTGACGATGTGTTTGTAGACGTAGGCTAATAAAGGCTTTAGCGTAATCCTAAGCCTTTTTTGGCCTTCCCCCGAAAAAACGCGCAATTTTTTGTCACTTCAATGTATAGTTCGCCCGGCAGATTCCTGGCGAATGACGCAACCACCTACCAAACCAAGACGTTGGCTCCTGGCTGTGGACCCAAGGGTGTACCACTGGGATACCCTTTTCGTGAAAGGTAAAGAGATGTGGCGCCACGCCGGCCACCGCCCCGACTCCCTTCGCCAGTTGAAGCAGGTTCAAAAGGGCGATCGCGCCCTGGCCTATCACGGCAAGCCCGAACACGCCATCTACGCCCTGGCCGAAGTCAGCCGTGACCCGTACCCGGATCCGCACGAGAGCGACTCCAAAAAAATGGTCATGGATCTGCGCGCCATTGAACGCCTCCCGCGCCAGGTCACGCTGACCGAGCTGCGCGAAAACAAGCTCCTGCGCAAAATCAAATTCCTGAAAAACACCCGCATGACCATTTGCCCGCTGACCGAAGAAGAATATTCCGAAATCCTGCGCATGGCCGGAATCGTCGCCTCCCCCGGCATCCCACTGCCTTAAGTTTTAAATTTCTGACCTCGCGTAGATTCCCACCGATTCGTTTCGCTCCCCGTAAAGAAGTAGAATAGATCGATGCCCGAACTTCCCGAAGTAGAAACCGTCGCGCGCGGATTGCGCCAGGCCTTGCCCGGTCGCCGCATTCTTTCGGTGCGCCTGGAAAAAACCGATTTCATCGACGACGCATCCGCGCTCGAGCTGAGCCTACCCGGCACCACCGTCCAGCAGATTCGCCGCCTGGGTAAAAACCTGCTCGTCGATTTGACCGGCCGCGACGACCCATCGAAAAAGCTATCCCTGCTCATTCACCTCGGCATGACCGGCCAGGTCGCCATCATTTCTCCCGAGGCGCCGGTACCGAAACACACCCACGTTTTCCTTTCGCTCGACGACGGCCGCGAATTCCGCTACACCGACGTGCGCCGTTTCGGTCGTATGGCAGTCTTATCGGACACGGAACAGGAAACCGAGCTCGGCGGCCTGGGCCTCGAGCCGCTCGAAATCACCGAAAAAGAATTTCGCGCGAGAATCCAATCGCGCGACTCCCACATCAAGGCGCTGCTGCTCAATCAAAGCGTGGTCCGCGGGATGGGCAATATCTATACCGACGAAGCGCTGTGGCGCACAAAAATCCATCCAAAGAAATCCGGCAGCAAGCTGACCGACGCGGAAGCGCGCCGCCTGCATCGCGCAATGCAGGAAATTCTGAAGGAAGCCATCCGCCTNNAAAGGCTCTTCGATTCACGACTATCAAGGAATCGATGGCCGCAAAGGAAAATTCCAGCAGCGCCATCGGGTCTACGGCCGCGACGGAGAAAAATGCTTCCGCTGCAAAACCATAATCCGCCACGCGACCGTCGCGGGCCGCAGCACCCATTTCTGCCCGAGTTGCCAGCCCACCCCGCGAACTCGCGCCAGGAAAAGTAAGCGTCGATCCAAATCCTAAATCCTTAAATTTACGTGGCCACCGNNAGAAATAAACCAGCACCGCACCCAGAAAAGTAAAAACCGCGGCATAAATAAATCCAGCGTTGGCGCTGACCTTCGACCACAGCACCCCAACCACCACGCTCGAAATCAGGTCGCCGATGCCATTCACCGCCGCCAGCACCCCAAATCCCGAACCGCGCACATCCTTCGGCAATATCTCCGCCGCCAGCGATTTCTCCACCGATTGCTGCGTCGCATCGTGAATTCCGGCGATGCCAAATAAAAGCGCCAGCATCGGAATCGTTGGCGGCTCAAAAATAAAACCGGCGAACNNGGATAAGACGCCGCCGCGTTCACCACATTAAAAAAAGTGTAAAGCGCCACCGCAATCGCCGATGCCCGCGCGAATCCAAATCGCGGCGTCAGTATTTGTCCCGCGCGCAAAATCAGCAAAGTCGGCGCGAAGTCGCCAATCCCGTGCGCGAAAACCCCAGTGAGATAGTGCCAGTACGTTTTCGGAAGCTGGCCGAAGCTCGAAACAAAACTCGGCGCCCGCCGCGTGCCCTCCGAATGGCCCGGAGGAACCAGAATCGCGAACACTAGGGCCGCCATCAGGCACGGCAGCAGCGTCCACCGAAAAATCGCCCGCAGGCTCAGCACGCTCAGCAGAAGCGTCGCGCACAGCGGCCCCAGCACCGCGCCAATCGTATCGAGCGCCCGCTCGAATCCGAACGCGCGGCCCTGCTGTTCCGGCGCCACTGCATCCGCTAGCAACGCGCTGCGCGAAGGGCTGCTCGCCCGCCCCACCCAACCCAGCGAGCGCGTAACCAGTATCGCCGGCCAGGAATTCGCCAGCGCATATGCAAAAGTCGAAAATCCAATAATCACATAACCTGCGACTGCCGACGGTTTGCGCAACCTGGGCCGGTCCGCGATCCATCCGCCAGCCAGTTTCGCGAAACTCGCGATCCCGTCCGATACGCCTTCGATAATTCCGAGCGCCACCGGCGGCGCGCCAATGCTCGCCAGAAACGCCGGCAGTATCGCCGTCGCTGTTTCGTGACCCCAATCCGAAAACAAACTCCCGAGGCCAAGCCCCAACACGCCGCGCGTCAGCCATCGATTCGGAGCCTTGGGCGGCGATTGTGGATCGGCGCCGGCGCGTTCACTCATGAAGACGAGCTCATAGCGCGGACGCCTTGTTGCTGACGAGCGGAGCAACCGCGGCGACGATCAGCTCCGCCCATTGGCCCCGATCTTCGGCCTTGAGCCACCGCACCGACGCGCGCATTCGGTTGAAGGGTTCCGACGAAAGTAACTCCACCAGCAATTCGTGAATGCGTTGCTGAAATGCGCGGTCCTCCGAACGGAATCCGTCCGCGGGAATTTCCGCCGCCACTGGCGGCACGCCAACCAGCACGTCGTAGGTATCCATCCACCACCCCAGCCACGGCTCCAGTTGCGGCTGCCGCCCAAACTTGTTGACCAGATAACAGTAATTATCCAAAACCGAGCGATCGGCAATCACCTGCGGCGCGCGCCGCCCGGCGTCGAGTTCCGCTGCAATCTGCGCATGCAGAATCCACAGCTGTCCTTCGATTGTCGTCGCCGCGTTCACCGGAAACGGCGAATGCCGCGCCACCTCGGTGACCAGCTCCACGTTGTGATGGGATTTTTTCAGCAGCGAGCAGAGCTCGTAGGCCAGCGTGGTCTTGCCAACTCCGTGCGTGCCGATGAGCGCGAGTTTCAAAATTCGTTCCGAAGTGAAAGCACTCCGTTTCTAACACAGTTCGCCGCTTCTGAGAATCGCACCAGCCCACGCGCGAGTTGTTTTCGGCCAAATCCGCGAATAGAATCGATGCCGTTATGACCGCGCCGGGCAGGTCCCGAAGATCATGAGAATCGTGCTCCAACGGGCCGCCCGCGGGCGCGTGGTCGTCGATGGCGCAACCATTGGCGAAATCGGGGCCGGGCTCGTCGTCCTCGTGGCCGTTGGAAAAGACGACTCCGCCGCGACCGCCGCGGATATGGCCGAAAAAATCGTGAACCTGCGAATTTTCAACGATGACCAGGGAAAGATGAATCGCTCCCTCCTGGATACCGGCGGCGAAATTCTCGCCGTCTCGCAATTCACTCTCTACGGCGATGCGCGCGGCCAACGCCGTCCCAGTTTCATTCACGCCGCGCCCGCCGAATTGGGCAAAGAACTCTACGGTGAATTCGTCAAAGCCTTGCGCGCGCTGGGCGTGCGCGTCGCCACCGGTATGTTTCAGACCCACATGTCGGTCGAAATTGTGAACGATGGTCCGGTGAGCATCCTGCTCGATTCCGAAAAACTTTTTTAGCGTTCATACCAAATGCCGCCCGGGGACTCATGACCGAAATAAATCGCATCGTCGATCAAATGGACCGCGCCCTCAACGGCGAAGCCTGGCACGGCCCGCACCTGGAAGAATTGCTCCACGGCGTTTCCGCGCAGCAGGCCTCGGCCCATCCGGTAAAAGCCGCGCATTCGATCTGGGAATTGGTGAATCACCTTGCCGCCTGGAATTTCATCCTCGCGACGCGCGCCAAAGGCACCGCCATGCATGTAACTCCTGAACAGGATTGGCCCCCGGTTACCGACACCAGCGCGGCCAGCTGGAAAAAAGCCCTGGAAAATATGCGCGAGGCTCGCGCCCAACTGCGCGCCGCGACTTTGCTGCTGAAAGATGTCGAGCTGGAAAATATCGCCCCCGGCAAAGACCATTCGCTCTACGTCATGTTGCACGGGGGAGTGCAGCACGACCTCTACCACGCCGGACAAATCGCGGTGCTGAAAAAAGCTTTAGCCTGAAAACGGTTTTGCGATGAAAGCCAAAGAATCCAAAACTAAAAAATCGCCGGCCGATTCTTCGTCCGCTACCTCATCGCGCAAAAACTTCTCCGGAACGATCCGCGCCCCGCGCGAAAAAGACCACGCGCGCCTCGCCGACCTGGCCGGCCAGCTTTCCTATCCCTCCACTGCGCAAGAAATTTCGCACCGCCTCGCGGCGATGGCCAATTCCAACGAGCACGCCGCGTTCGTAGCCGAAATGCCGGACGGCGAAATCGCCGGCTGGATCGCCGTCTTCATCCTCCGCGGCCTCGAAGTCCATCCCCGCGGAGAAATCAGCGGCTTCATCGTCGACGAACGATTCCGCTCGCAAGCGGTCGGTAAACACCTGCTCGCCCATGCCGAACAGTGGGTACGTGACCGCGGCTGCGATGTAGTCGGNNAAGGCTACCAGCACACCAAAACCCAGAAAACCTTCCGCAAAAATCTCACGACGAAGTCCTGATTGCTCCGCAATCAGCGGCTCCCTGTCATTCGATTCACATTTATATCGTAATACGATATAATTACTTCGATGCCNNTCCGATTTCCGCTACGAAATCCGTCGGTTCCTCAATTTCAGCGAAATCGCCGCGCGCGCCGCCGGCCTGGAAGCCCAGCAACACCAGGCCCTGCTCGCGATTGCCGGCCTGCCGCCGCATCGCGTCGCCACGGTTGGCGTTCTATCCGAACGCCTGCAGATTCAACATCACAGCGCCGTCGAACTCCTCAACCGCCTCGAAAAGAAACGCCTCATTCGCCGCGCGCGCGCCGCATCCGACCGCCGCGCCGTAGTGGTCCAGCTGACCGCACGCGGTAACAAAATTCTGCGCGACGTGACTCTGCCGCACCTGGAAGAATTGCAAACCGCCGGAAGGAAACTGCTGCAAGCACTTGCCNNCCGTTATGAAACACGCTAATTCTAACTACGAGGCACGCTCATGAACGCCGCTCCAGCCGCGAACCACACCATCAACGATCCCGTCGATGCCGTCTATCGTCTCGAAATTGTCTCCTTGCTCGCCGCTCTCATCGGAATTCTCGCCGGCCTTGTCGCCTACGCCCTTTACGATCTGATCGGCCTCTTCACCAACCNNCGCCGGTCGTCGGCGCGCTGATCATCGGTTTCATGGCCAAATACGGTTCGGAAAAAATTAAAGGCCACGGCATCCCCGAAGCCATGGAAGCCGTGTTGACCACCCGCAGCCGCATCGAAGCCAAAGTCGCGATTCTGAAGCCGCTTTCCGCCGCCATCGCCATCGGCACCGGCGGTCCCTTCGGTGCCGAAGGTCCCATTATTCAGACCGGCGGCGCGATGGGTTCTCTGGTCGGTCAATTTCTTTCCACCACCGCCAACGAAAGAAAAGTTTTGCTGGCCTGCGGCGCCGGTGCCGGCATGGCCGCCACCTTCAACACGCCCATCGCCGGTGTAATCCTCGCCATCGAGTTGCTGCTCTTCGAATTCCGCTCGCGCTCCTTCATTCCCTTGGTCATTGCCTGCACCCTCGCCACCAGCATCCGCGCCATTCTTCTGGGCCAGCGCTCGATGTTCAGCATGGGCAATGTGAATTTCGACGTGCTGCACGGCCTTCCTTTCTATCTCATTCTGGGCGTGCTCAGTGGTCTCGCCGCGATCGTCTTCACCAAAGTTTTGTACTGGGTCGAAGATCTTTTCGAACACCTGCCCATCGACGACCTCTGGCATCCCGCCATCGGCGCGCTCGGCCTCGGCATCATCGGATTTTTCGTGCCGCGCGTTCTCGGCGTCGGCTACGACACCATCTCGGACATCCTCAACAATAATCTCGCGCTGAAACTCCTGCTGATCGTCGCCATTTGCAAAGCCCTCGCCATGGTCATCTCACTCGGCTCCGGAACCTCCGGCGGATTACTCGCCCCCATGTTTATGTCCAGCGCGGCCCTCGGCGGCGCCTTCGCCATGGTCCTGAACCTGATTTTCCCCAGCCTGCATTTATCGCCGGGCGCGTACGCGCTGGTGGCCATGGCCGCCGTATTCGGTTCAGCCTCGCGCGCCACTTTCGCTTTTATCGTTTTCGCTTTTGAAATCACTCGCGACTACAACGCCATCCTGCCGCTGATGCTGGCCTGCGTGATCGCCGACATCATCGCGCTGCGCTATTTGCCAAATTCGATCATGACCGAAAAACTGGCGCGCCGTGGTTTGCGGGTGCCGGATCAATTCGAAGTGAGTGCCATGAAAATCTCGCGCGTAGCGGAAGTCATGCGCCAGGACGTGCAGCCAATTACCGAAACGATGACGGTAGCGCAGCTGGCCGAAAAAATGGGCCGCGGCGAGCCAGGCTACAACTTGACCCAGGGTCTGCCGATCGCGTCAGCGGATGGAAAATTGGTGGGCATCGTCACTCAGGGAGATTTGCTGCGTGCGCTGGAGCAGGACCCGAAAGGCTCATCGAGCGTTCTCGATGCCGGATCGAATAAACTGATCGTCGCCTACCCGGACGAACTGGTGCATGACGCGATGCTCGCCATGGTCAAACATAATATCGGACGCCTTCCCGTCGTCAGCCGCGAAGACCCACAAAAACTGCTCGGCTACTTCAATCGCGCTTCGCTCCTCGCGGCCTGGTCGCGCCAGGCGCAAGAAGAGACCGTCCGCGAAACCGGCTGGCTCCATCTCTGGCGAAAACCGCGAAAAACCTAGTGGGCGGGAGGCTCAATGAGCTTGTATATGGTGATCGAGAATTTCAAGAACGGAGATGCGGCGCCGGTCTACCGCCGATTTCGAGATCGCGGGCGGCTGGCGCCGGAGGGACTTTCGTACATCTCCAGTTGGGTGAACGACCAGCTGGATCGTTGTTACCAGCTGATGGAAACGGAAGATCGAGCGCTGCTGGATCGTTGGATCGCGAATTGGAGTGACCTGGTGGACTTCGAAGTGCATCCTCGCCTTTGAGTAGTGAATGAACCGCCCCGAGTCGCCTCTGACCCGTCTTTGAGTCGAATTTAGAACCCGCCGCCCCCGCCGCCGCCGAATCCGCCGCCGGAAAATCCCCCGCCGCCAAATCCCGAGCCGCCGGAACCGCCCGCACTGCGCGGCGATGACGACATCACCGTACCAACCTGCGACGACATGAAATTCAGGTTGTTCACCAAAAAGATCGGCTGAAAGCCACCGGCGCCGTACGGGCCCGCATACCATCGCGGCGGCTGCATCGAAATTCCCGCAAACGCCTGCACCCATTTTTTCTCCACGCGCAGCGCCATCGCGTACGGCAGGTATTTTTCAAAAAGCTCCGGCCGCGTTTCCAGCCGTGCGATCTGGTCCGCCTCCACCCGGCTCAGAAACTCTTCGAAGCCGAGCACTTTTTCCAGTGCCCGCACTCCCGACGTAGTCCGGCAGGACATCAGCCAAGCGAACATGCCGATCACCGCCGCCGTAAGAATTCCAGTCACAATCCAGGTAAGCCGCGAAAACCCGATCACCGCAGTCAAGGTCGAAGCGCCCACCACGGTCCCGATCCCCACGGCTACAGCGGCGCCCAGATACGCCGTCTTCGTCACGTCGGGCCGGTGCAAATAATATCCGTCGCCGATCAGCGCGCTGAAAATGCGTTCGCGGATCGTCGGCAGATGCGTATAAAAATGATTCTGCAGGTCGCTCGATTTAACGTCGGCACTCGCGCCCCCGTCGAACAACGCCGACAGCATTTCCTGCTCGTGCGGCCGCGCCGCCGTCCATTCCGCCGGCGATTTCTTCAAGTGAAAAATATAATTCTTGCTGTGCGTCAGCCCCAGCAAATGTTCCTCGTCGATTTGCTCGATGGTCAGATAACCCTTCACCGCCAGATCCACCAGAGTCGCGGTGATGTCGCGTATATCCGCGGAATTATCCACCAGCGTCCCGCACTCTCCCGGCGTCAGTTGATCCGGCGGATCGTATTGCACGGAAATCGCTTGGCGCTGCGGCTCGCGCCCATGTGTCCACCACCACCAGAGCAACCCAAAGAAAACAAAAATGGGAATCAGCAGCGGAATATTGCTCCGCAGAAAACGGAAGAATGAAGTCAGCGACGAAGGCGGATGCACGAACCCCTTATCGAATCCGACCACCGCCGTCAATCCTTCGTGAAACAAAAGCGGCCGCGTACTTTCGATATCGATCGCGTCGCCGGTAATCGTCGTCTTTGCGTCGTGCGCGTTCGAACCAAAAGCTCCGGTGTAAGAAATCGCGCGAACGCCGGTCGTGCCCTCCGGCAACGTAATGTGCGCCGTCACCAGATCGATCGGCGCCTCCCATTCGTCTCCAGTCACGTTCCAATACAGCTCGTCGTGATCCTCCAGAAACCGCAGCCCGTCCAAAACCTGATAATGGAAAATAATTGTCCGCGTCGCATCCACCGCATCCGGCACATAGATTTTGTACTTGGTGTAGCGGCCCGCGCTGCTGGTTTCGTATTTCAGCTTGCGCCCCGCATCGTCGGTCACGCTGATCGGATCCAGGAACAGCGTGTAGCTGAAACCTTGCGGCGTGGTGTACTTGATGGGAATCGTGCGGTAGATGCCGTGCCACTCGCCGCTGAACTGCACCTCGATCACTTCGGTCACGTCGATGGTGCCGTTCGCGCGCACTTCAATCTGCTCGTCGAAATGATTGATCCGCAGTTGGCGCGCCTGCGCGGCAACTGCCGCCGCGCAAAATACCAGCAGCCCAAAAACAAAATTCCGCGTCAGCGCCCGCATGCTGCCACCCGCCGCTATGCCGCGCCGCCGAAACTGACCTTGGGAGCTTCGCGTTCGGCCGGCGCCGACACTTCGAAAAACTGCCGCGGCGTAATATTGAACATGCCCGCAATGATGCTGGAAGGGAACTGCACGATTTTCGTGTTCAGGTCGCGAACCACCGCGTTGTAATACCGCCGCGCGTTCTGGATGCTGTCTTCCACCTGATTCAAAGTGTTCTGCAGCTGCGTGAAACTTTCCACCGCGCGCAGTTGCGGATACGCCTCCGCCAGAGCGAATACCTGGCNNCGCGCAGTTGCGGATACGCCTCGGCCAGCGCAAAAACCTGCCGCAACGCGGACGTCAAAACATTTTCCGCATCCGCTTTCGCCGCCGGGCCCGTCGTATTCATCGCCTGATTGCGCGCCGCGACCACGCCTTCCAGCGTCCCTTGCTCGTGCCCGGCGTAGCCCTTCACCGTTTCCACCAGGTTCGGAATCAAATCGTACCGCCGCTTCA
>PMHK01000097.1 GCA_003156635.1 Acidobacteriota bacterium
GCCAGAAAAAAACGTTTTTGTTTGTTCATGAGGATTGCTCCAGTTTCGGCACTTCGTTCGTCTAAAAGTTTACCTGGAGGAAGTTTCGCAAAACACCCACCCGTGCTGAACGTCATGCACTGCGCCTGACGGGTGTATACTTCCGCCTCTGCTATCTTATGACCGAATCCTTCTCCCAGTGGACGGAAAGTGCAGGGCGCATCGGGCTGCGGCTGGTCGTCATCGCGATCATCGCCGTGTTGCTGATTCGCGTTCTGCGAGTCGTAACTTTGCGTCTGGTGCAGGCGGCCAAAACTCCCACGCGTGCCGGCCAACTGCGCGAGCAGCAGACGCGGACCATGGCCGATTTGCTGCACAGCATCGGGGGCACGACCATCATCGTCGTCGCCGTGCTCATGGTCATGCGCATCCTCGGCTTCGACATTGCACCGGCACTGGCCACCGCCGGGCTGCTCAGCGTGGCGTTGGCTTTCGGCGCGCAAAGTCTGCTGAAAGATCTCATCAACGGAATTTTCATCGTTTTCGAAGATCAATATTCGCTCGGAGACATGCTGCAGGTGAACGGTGAAACCGGACGGGTCGAGCACCTCACCCTGCGCCGTACCGTGCTGCGCAACACGGCGGGCGCGATCGTCTCAATACCCAACAGCCTGATTGGCCAGGTTTCGAATCTGAGCCGTGACTGGTCGCAAACATTTGTGGACATTACCGTTCCGGCCGAGGAACTGGTCAGCACCGCGATTTCCATCCTGGATCGGGTGGCCACGGAATTTCGTAACGACGCGACCTGGTCGCCGGCGCTGGTGGATGGTCCGCGCGTGCTGGGCGTCGAAGCCCTGAATCTGGATGGAACCGTGATCCGTCTGCAGGTTCGTACCGTGTTGAATCGCAAAGATGACGCGGCGCGCGAACTTCGCCGGAGAATCAAACTGGCCTTCGAAGATTCCGAGATCATGCTGAGCCATTCCCACAACGTGTCCTTGCAATCCGATAAACCCAGTACCAACCAATAGCGGCAAATTTTTGTAGAAATAAAACTTAGGAGGGAATCATGGGAGAAGTTACGCACGAACAGGCCAATCTGTTGCTGCGTCTTTACGATTTGCGCCGGGAACCGCGAATGCGCGAAGCGCGCGAATGGTATTTCGGCCATTTCAAGCCGGCCTCCGTGGAAGACGCCATGAAAATCTGTCCGCCGAACAGCGCCGAGAACGCCTCGATGCGCATGGTGATCACCTATTGGGATATGGCGGCCGGCATGGCGAACCGCGGTTTGATCGACGAAGAATTTTTCTTCGAAAATACCGGCGAGCAATGGCTGGTCTGGGAACGGCTCAAGCCAATCCTGCCGGCGATGCGCGCGATGTTCAAGAACCCGAACTATCACCGCCAACTCGAGGAACATGTGAAACGACTCGAGGCCTGGCGCGAGAAGGGCGCTCCGGGAAGCACCGAGGCGATGCGCCAGATGATGGCGACGATGTCGCCGGAAAAACCGAAAGAGCAAGCCACTAAGGCCTAGTCCCGTCGCCATCAATGCAGCGCTTCGTCCCGCCGTTGCATGCGCGGCGCGTCAGAAGTAGAGTACGGTCGGCCAAACACTCGCCATGAGGATTTCGGTTGACCGTACTCCGCGTTCGGGAGAATGGTGCAAGCACTCGTACCCCGGGTGCTGAATCGAATCGAATTCTCCCAGGACGCTTTTGATGAAGAATGGATTCCATGCCGGATCTCCAGCATTCCGGCAAGCCGTATTGAAAAGCGAAAGACTGCGCATCCTCATCGTGCTGGGGATTATCGTCGCGGTTTTTCTGGTCCGTTCCTTCCTGACTTTGATCCTCTGGGACCACGAAAACTTCCACCTGTGGCTCCTCTCCTGTGCGCTGCTCAGTCTGTTCCTGCTCTATGAATTTTTCATTTATCGCGCGGTGAGCCGCGCCGTGCGGAGCGGAAGCAATCTCTCGGCCGGGCTGCGCATCAGCAACGTAATTATCGAAACGTCGGTGCCGGCGTTCGCTCTCGCCTTCATCTACAGTACCGCCATCGATCCTGCCTACCGGCCGCTGGCCAATCCATCCACGCTGCTTTTTTTCGTATTTATTATTTTGTCGACCTTGCGATTGGATCCTCGGCTCTGCCGGTTCTCGGGAATCGTCGCGGCGCTCAGCTATCTCTGTGCGTCGACCTACCTGGGTTGGCATCCGGCGTTCCGTGACGGAACGTTGCTACTCAACCCGCACAAGGCGGTCTTCGGTTATGCCGCGGTTCTGATTTTCGCCGGAGTCGTNNATCCGGAAACATGTAGACGCGGCGCTGCACGAAGCCGAAACCAAACTACAAGTCCAGCGCCTAGAGCACGACCTGGACGTAGCGCGGACGATTCAACAATCGCTGCTGCCGGTGTCGATGCCGGTGATCGCAGGTTTCGATATCGCGGCGTGGAATCAACCCGCGGATCAAACGGGCGGCGATTATTACGATTGGCAGCCGCTGCCCGATGGCCGCGTGCTGGTGGCGCTGGCGGATGTCACTGGCCACGGCATTGGCCCAGCATTGTTAGCGGCGGTGTGTCGCGCGTACGCTCGGACAAATTTCACCGTGGATGATGGGCTGCTCGACGCCATGACCCGCATCAACGCCTCGCTCTCCGGTGATCTGAAGGAAGGCCGGTTCGTAACCTTTGTGGCCGCGATTTGCACTCCGGGAAATTCCAGGGTCGAGCTGCTGTCGGCGGGTCACGGTCCGCTTTTTTTCTACACCTTGCGTCACGACCGATTCGACGCCATGAAGGCCCACGGCATGCCCCTGGGAATTTCCTCCAGCCTGGTTACCGATCCTCCGCAAATGCTCGAACTCGACCTCGGCGACATGCTGGTGCTGGCCACCGACGGTTTCTTCGAATGGGAGAACCCACAGGGTGAACAATTCGGCGTCGCCAGGCTGGAAGCGACCATTCGCGCCTCGCGCGAGCGGCCAGCGAGTAAAATTATTGCCGCGCTGTATAGCGCGGTCATCGCGTTTTCCAAGGGCACGCCGCAAAAAGACGATCTTACGGCCATAATCATCAAGCGGACGTAACGATCCCCAGCCGTAGGTCTTCGTGGAACATTCGCCCAGCGGATTTGTGGTGCCGTCGCGCCTACGCGCTGCGCGATTGCTTGCCCTGCTCCGCAGGGCGTAACATTCAAAGTCCGTGACCGATTCCCCTTCCATTATCGGCCGCACGATTTCGCACTATCGCGTCCTCGAGATGATCGGGGCGGGTGGCATGGGCGTAGTGTACCGCGCGCATGACGAACATCTCGATCGCGATGTGGCCTTGAAATTTTTGCCGCCGGGGGCGCTGGGTGATGACGATGCGCGCAAGCGTTTTCGCACCGAAGCGTTGATCCTGGCCAAACTGAATCATCCCAGCATCGCCACCATCCACGAATTCGTCACCCAGGACGGCACGGAATTCCTGGTGATGGAATTCCTCGCGGGAAAATCGCTGGCCCAGGAACGCGCGGGTGAAGCATGGCCCGAGAAGCAGTTGATCGTGCTCGCCTCGCAAATCGCCCAGGCGCTGCAGGAGGCGCACGAGCGTGGCGTGATTCACCGCGATTTGAAGCCTGGCAACGTGATGATCAGCCCGAAGGGCCTGGCCAAGATTCTCGATTTTGGTCTCGCCGGACATTGCCGCCCGGTCAGCGAGACCACCACTATCGACGGCCGCGTCGAGCCGCGTTTCATCGCCGGAACCGAACCGTACATGGCCCCCGAACAATTATTGGGCGACACCATGGACGGACGAACGGACGTCTACGGTCTGGGCGCGCTGATGTACCAACTCGCGACCGGGCAGCGGCCGTTTCAAGATGAAATTTCCGCGCGACTGACCGATGCGATCTTGCACAAACCGCCGGCCCCGGTGCGCTCCTTGAATGACGGCATTTCCGCTGAACTCGAACGCATCATCATGAAGTGTCTGGAAAAGGAGCCGGAAAACCGCTATCAGTCAGCGAAAGAGTTGGACGTCGATTTGCGGCGGATGCAGATGCCGAGTTCGAGCGGAGTGATCGTCGGCAACGCTCCGCGCCGGATGTCGAACCGCAGAAAACTGGAGATTGTGGCGCTCTGCGCGATTGTTTTGGCTGGTGCGATTTGGCTCGGATTGCGCCATCGCGCCCAGGTCGCCGCGGCGCACGCCGGGCCAATACAGATTCAATCCGTGGCGGTACTGCCGCTCGAAAATCTTTCGGGCGATCCCAATCAGGATTATTTTGCGGAGGGCATGACCGAAGAATTGATTACCCAGCTGGCTCAGATTGGCGAACTGCGCGTAATTTCCAGAACTTCGGTGATGCCGTACCAGGGCTCGCGCAAAACGCTGTCCGAAATCGCCAAGGAATTGAATGTGGACGCGGTGGTGGAAGGTTCCGTGATGCGCTCCGGCGACCGGGTGCGCATCGACGCCAAATTGATTGAAGCTTCCACCGACCAGAGTCTCTGGGCCAAGGGCTACGATCGCGATTTAACCGATGTGATCAACCTGCAGGCCGAAGTGGCGCGGGATATCGCGCAGGAAATTCGGGTCGAGCTCACTCCGCAGGAGCAGTCGCGGCTGGCCGGTTCGGGCCGCGTGAGCCCCGAAGCTCACGACGACTATTTGAAGGGCCGTTATCACTGGAACAAGGACACCGAGGCGCAATTTCGCGAAGCGGGAAAATATTTTCAGCAGGCCATTGAAATCGATCCGAATTATGCGGCGGGCTATTCCGGCCTGGCGGATTATTTTTGGGCGACCAACGCGCTCGCTCCTCAAGTGGCCATGCCCAAGGCCAAAGAAAATGCTTTGAAGGCCCTGGCCCTCGACGATTCGCTTTCTTCCGCCCACGCCACGCTGGCCGATGTGAAATTCTACGCCGACTGGGATTGGCCCGGCGCGGAAGCGGAATATAAGCGCGCCATTCAATTGAATCCCAGTGATTCCGAAGCGCACCGGATGTATTCAGTTTTTCTTTCGGCCATGGGCCGGAGCAACGAGGCCTTGGCTCAAATGCAAACCGCCCAGAACCTCGATCCGGTTTCGATTTTCACCAATTCGTCCGCCGGCTGGACCTATTATTTCGCCCGCCAATTCGATCGCGCGATCGACCAGTGCCAAAAAACTCTGGAACTGGAACCGAACGATGTCGGCGCTCATTCCTGCCTGGGCTATGCCTACATGGCGAAGAAGGAATACGCCAAGGCCGTCGCGGAGTGCAAAAAAGCCGTGGATCTTTCCACCAGCGAGCCGCTGCGCCTGGAGGCCCTGGGCCTGGCCTACGGACTAGCGGGACAGAAGGATGAAGCGCGGCGGTTACTCGCGGAATTGCAGGCGAAATCCGAGACGCAATACGTTCCGCCGTATTTTTTAGCGACGGTGCAGGTGGGGCTCGGCGAAAAAGAGCGGGCGCTGGGGCTGCTGGAACGAGGGTATAACGAACGCGACGCTTATATGACTTGGCTCAAGGTCGAACCGGCGCTCGATCCCTTGCGGGCCGAGCCGCGATTCAAACAATTATTGGCGCGGCTCGGGCTGGAGCGATAGCCGGCTACGGTGCGCTCGCCCGCGCGAAATCGCTCTAGAGCGACGGCAGCGCGACGCCTCGCGCGTGGGGCTGAAAGTCGAACGCGTCAAAATCCGCATTGGTGGATAGCGCTACCCACGCCGACTTACTCGTCTTGCTATGCGTCACCACCACGACCGGAGGCTGCGCGGGCTGCCCGGCCGGCTCGACCATAGCTACGCCGGGGCCACTGAGCAGTTGTACTTGTACTTTCTTGCCGAAAATTCCCACGCCGTTCAGGAAGCCAGAAAGATCGGTTCGGACTCGCTGGTACGCGTCGGGCGTGAATTGAAGGATGGCGATTTGCGGATATTGCCGGCCGCTCCACAACCGCAGCACCCACACGCCGCGTTCGACCAGCGCCCACTTCACGGATTTCTTGCCGATGAAATTAGTTTTTTGCGCCACGGTATCTCCTTGCGAGCACTTCCACTCGAATTGGAATAGCGAAACTAGTTACATATCGAAAGCGGTTGAGTGTCAAGGCAAAGATTCCGAGCCAGCAGGAGTTTCGCCGGTTGTTTCGCTCGCGGCCGAATTACGGGGCGTTGGCCTTGAGTTTAAGATCCTGCGAGGAGGATCCGACGTTGATTTGCCGGGCGGCGGAGCGAATCCAGCGATTCTCCGCGGTAGACCAATATTCCAGAGCGCGCGGCGATACGTGCAGGGTTACGTCTTTGGATTCTCCCGCGGCGAGGCTCACGCNNGCCGCGAGAGTCCGCACTGCGAACTGCACACCCTCCGGACGCTGCGCGGGGGCATCCAGGTAGACCTGGGGAACTTCATCGCCGGCTACGTTGCCAGTGTTCTTGATGCGCACCGAAACGTCGAACCCTTTGTCGGTGGCCGGAGAAACTTTCAGTTGCGAATAACTGAAACTGCTGTACGACAACCCGTAACCAAAAGGGAAGAGCGGTTCGATATGCTGCTTATCGAACCAGCGGTAGCCGATATCGACGCCTTCGCTGTAGGTCGTTTTGCCGTCTACCCCTTTGGCTGAACGCTCCGGGTGCGCGGGATCGGTCGCCGGATAATCTTCCAGGCGTTTGGCCCAGGTGAACGGCAGCCGCCCGCCCGGGTTCACTTTGCCGAGTAGAACATCCGCCGTGGCCCAGCCGCCTTCATCTCCCGGCCACCACAGCTGCAGCACGCCCTTCACTCTGCCGACCCACGGCAGCGCGACCGGCTGGCTGACGTTGAGCACGACGATGGTGTTCGGATTCACGGCGGCGATCTCTTCGACGAGCTTGTTCTGCTCGCCAGGCAGCACGAAATTCGGTTTGCCGCGCGTCCACAGAAAAACTACGGCGGTATGCGCGTTCTTTGCGGCCTCGATGGCGGCTTGATGATTGCGCGCGCGCTGCTCCGGCGTCATCCAGTTCAGCCGAATTTGTTCCGGGTTATTGGAAGTGTCGCCACGGGCTTGCACCGCGATTTCATGCGGGCCGGCCGTGAGTTGAACGGAACGCCGCACGTCGTCCAAGCCATCGACGGTAGGGAATCCGTTATCCTGCGTGGCGTACTGGATGTCGCCGTGCACGGTGCCTTGCGCCGCACCGGTCCGGCCAATTTCCTTGCCGTCGATCGAGAAACGTCCGCGCGCGCCGAGCGCCTGCAGGTAGATCCAGTAATCGCCGGCACTCGGAACAGTCAGCGTTCCTTTCCAGGTGATATTTCCATTTGCTGGCAGTGACTTGCCGTTGCTGTGCGTGAAATCAATTTGGGCATCGACCGAGGTGTTTCCAGAGCCATCCGTGCGCCGCAAACCCGGCTGGCCGTCGTGCGACAACGCGGCCGCGTCAATTGGCACGCCGGTCATGTCGTCGTCCACCTCAATCGTTACGTGTGCCTGCGGCGCCAATTTCTTCAAGGCATCGAGTGGGCTGATCTGACGTTCGGTGAGGCCGGGGGAACGTTCCCCAAAAGTTCCGATGGCCGCGACCTGCCCGGCTCCTGGCCCGATGAACGCAAGCGATTGCAGATCGTCGGCCTTCAGCGGCAGGGCACCGTCGTTTTTCAGCAGGACCGCTGCGTCGGCCGCGGTCTGGCGGATCACCGCGGCGTTCTGTTCAACATCTTGCGGCGTAATGGTGTGTTTCTGTTTGCCATCCAAGTATCCAAAGCGATCCATTTCGTACAGCACCCGGCGCGCGGCGGCGGTTATGGTCGCTTCGCTGACCGTCCCGTTTTTCAGCGCCTCACGCATGGTGGTGCCGTCGGTGTCGCGCCGAAACGCTCCCAGGGCCGCAGGATCCGGCAACGGCTCCTCCGGAATGCTGCCTCCCAGAATGCCCGCCAGCGCGTCGGCGTCCGGCGGGGAGCCCGGGGCGGCTGGCGGAGCGGTCAAGAAGAACGAATTGAGCAGCACCGCCAACGGACTGCCCGCCGGCAAAGTACCGGGCATTTCCATATCGAGACCCTGGTTGATGAACAAAACGCTGTGCACCGCGCCCCAGTCCGAAGTCACAAAACCTTTGAACCCGATTTCGCCTTTCAATATGCTCTTCAGCGTGTCGGCGTTGTCGCAGGCGAAGGGTCCATTCACGCGGTTGTACGAACACATGATGGAAGAAACTCCGGCGCGTACGGCTTCCGCAAACGGCGCGGCATACACCTCGTGCAGCGCCTGCTGGTCGACGAACACATTGTAGGAATCGGAGTCGTAGGCGATGTAATGCTTGGCCTGGGCCATCACGCCCTGCGACTGCGCGCCGCGAATTTCCGCTGCGCCCATCTGCCCGGTAAGAAACGGATCTTCACCGAAGGTGTTGTAGCTGCGCGCGAAAGTAATGTCCCGGTCGATGTTGATGAAAGGCTGAAGCACCACATCGATTCCAAGCGACCGCGCCTCGCGCCCAATCACCACGCCGTTCGCTTCGGCATCTTTGGCACTGAAAGTCGCGGCCACGCCCATCGTTGCCGTTTCGGCCTGGCCCGGAACCCGGGTCAACACTCCCGGAGGTCCATCGGCAAATCGAAGAGACGGAACGTGCAGGCGCACAACGCCGGGCAGGTATCCGGCCTGACCCTGATACCCGGACGGGTCTTCAATCGCGCCGCGAATCAGATCCATTTTTTCTTCCAGCGTCATTTGCTGCAGCAGCCGGTCGATGCGCGCTTCGTCGGCCTTTTCGGCCGGTACAGCCTGGGCCCGGGAAGTAGAATTCAGCGCGAATACAGCGACCGCGAGAGCCAGGCATTTCATTCCGTTCCCAAGCATCGCCATTGGCAAATCCTTATGGTCCGTTGGTATTGATACCCTCAAAATTCGGGCTCAGTCGCTTTATATCACAATCGGTTGGGTACGCCGTCCCGCGCCAGACCGGCACGTTTGGTGACGCCGGCTCTTCAGAATTTCCCTATGCGCTCTGGGGCAGGCTGTGCTAGTTTTCCCGTACCCCGCGAATACCGCGACTTCTGAGAATTGCTGAGCACCTCAAGGAAGGAATACTACTAATGAAGACCCGCCATCCTGCCATTTCGTTGATTGCCTTGCTGGTTTCCGCACTGCTCGTAATGCCCATGGACTTGGCTGCGCAGCAGGCGCCGAGCGCCGGCAAAATTACCACGGTGCTGCCCATCGTGAACGTGATTCGCGGCCAGGAGCAAATTCCCGCCGCGGCGAACGCCCAAGTTTTCTGGGGCGACACGATTAACACCGGCCATCTGGCCCGCGCGCGGGTCAGCCTGGATGACGGCTCGATTCTCAGCGTTGGTTCCGATTCGAATTTGCTAATCGGCAAGCACGATCCGGCGGCGCAGCAGACCGAACTGGATTTGAATTATGGCCGCGTTCGCGCCAAGGCGGCGGCGCTGGTGAAGCCCGATGCGCATTTCCGCGTGCGCACCCCGGTGGGCGTAGCGGGCGTGGTCGGCACCGAACTGGTGGTGCTCTTCGATACCATCACCGCTCAAATGAACGTGGTCTGTCTGGAGGGAACGTGCCAGGCTTGCGATTTGGCCGGGAACTGCGTGACCCTGCATGCCGGGCAGGAATCTTCGGTGCACAATAATTCTTCGCCCACCGCTCCGTCTCCCGCGTCTCCGGTGAACGTCGCTGATGCGGTGAACACCACGGCGACCAGCGGAGCGGGCGCCGCGGGAGCCAGCGGAATTGGAGCGGTCGGCGTGACGGCGATAGGTGTGGGAGCGGCGGCCGCTGCTGCCGTCGCCACTGTCGTGGTGCGCTCGGTCAGCAAAACGCCGACATGTGGTACGCCTTCGCCAACTGCGCTTGCTTCCGGGCCGACGGCCAATTGTGCTACCGCCAATCGCGCGGCGCGGGGCAAGACCCCCGGACAAAAGCCTTAGGCCGGCCGGCGCTGCGAGTATGCGTTAGGCGTTACCTCGAGCTAATCGAAAAACGCACCACCAAAGCGTCCACGTAGGTCACTTCCACTCGCCGATCGCCCGGCAAATATTCGAAGATTTGGGTCTTCAGTCCTTCCGGCGAAACCGATTCCGAAAGCTGCCGGCCCTGGCCGAGCAGATTGGTCACGTCGGTCATCTGCATTCCGCGTTTCAATTGCCCGGTCGGTGACCCCGCATCCGCATTCGAGTTTCCGGAATTGGCTGGCGGCTGATCGCTTGGTGGCGGTCCGCCCGGCCCGGCTTGCGGGGCCTCGCTGAAATCGACATAGGGCGCGAGCAGTTTCATCACTGCGGCTGGAGTGAGATCTTCCGCCGGAATCGATCCCGTCCAGCGCAGGTTGAATCGCGAGCCGCCCTGCATCCGGTTCTGGGCCACCTGTTGGCCCTTGATCTGGCTGGCGACCTGCGCGTCCCGCTGGTTCGCGTTGTCCTGCCGCTGGCGGCGGTCGCGCTCGCGATCTAGGTCGCGCTGCAGGTCGCGTTTGCGATCCGGATCGTCGGTGTTGGCAATATCCTGCTCGAGTTGTTTTTCGTAATTACTTTTTTCCACCGGCTTCGCGGTCACGGTCGTATTGGTATCGTCGCCGAAGGTGCCAAAACCGCCGCCATCGAGCTGAAACTCGATCATGTCTTTCTTCACGCTGATCGTGGTTATAGTCGACCGCCCATCTTTAGGGATGGCCACGCCGAATTTTTTCAGCCGCGAGGAATATTGCTTCCAATCCATCGGCGTGCCGCGATCGAAACGCAAATCGACGCCTTGCTGCGTGCCGGGCATGTCGATTTTCAACTGCACTTGTTTGCCTTGGAAATAATTCTGTACATCCGCGGCACTTTGCGCGCGCAATGGGCACGGCAGGATGGCTGTGGCTAGACTGGCAGCCAGGTAGAAACTCGCGGCTCGAATCATCTCGGTCCTCCAACACAAAAACGCACGCATTCACGTGCGCAGGCCGCAGAGTCTAGCACAGGCCCGAAGCCAGGATGAAGTTGCGAGATAAACTTGCGAGATAGAGTTTCGAGACAAAGTTTCGAGACAAAGTTCCGGGATGAAGTCTGGCCAATCGCGGCGCGAACGCTATAATTGCGGTCCAGCCGCATTTACTCACGCGCGTCTAGCACATCCGCAATTCTGGTGAGGGAGAAATCGTATGGACTACCGCAAGAAATTTCTAGTCGAGCCGGGCGCGCGCGTCAACCTGAACAAAATTGATCCGGACTACAAAGGCCAGGACCTCTCCAAGAAGTCGGCGGAATCCGCCATCGAAAAGTGCTGCGGCAAGCTGAAGAGCTTGCAGCAGACGTTGTATGCGGAGAAAAAACACTGCTTACTCGTGGTGGTTCAAGCCCTGGACGCCGGCGGAAAGGACGGCACCATCAACCACGTGATGGGCGTTTTGAATCCGCAAGGCACTAAAGTGACCAGTTTCAAGGAGCCGAATGCTCAAGAACTTGCGCACGATTTTCTTTGGCGGGTTCATCCCCATGCGCCGGCCCGCGGCTGGATCGGCGTTTTCAATCGCTCGCACTATGAAGACGTGCTGGTCTCGCGCGTGCATCACCTGGTGCCCAGGGAAGTGGCCGCCGAGCGCTATGAGAGCATCAACGACTTCGAGCGCCTGCTGCGCAAACAAAACGACACCCACATCGTGAAATTCTTCCTGAACATCAGCCGCAAAGAGCAGCTGCGCCGTTTCGCCGAACGCCTGGACGATCCCGCCCGGAACTGGAAAATCAGCGAAAACGATTACAAAGAACGCGAATTCTGGGACGATTACATGTCGGCGTATGAGGAAGTATTCAAAAAGACCAGCAAGAAAAATTCACCCTGGTACATCATTCCTGCCAATCACAAATGGTTCCGGAACCTGGCGGTCTCGCAGATTCTGGCCTCCACCATGGAAGACCTGGGCATGAAACTGCCCAAACCGACGGTGGATCTGGAAGCGATTCGCGAGCGTTACCACCAGGCCGCGGAAGCGGCGCCCGACGCCGGGCAGTACCAACGAAAAAAACGCTAGTTTGATCGTCGAAGGAAGAATCGAAAACGGCGGGTGGCCTCCGCGCCCACGCTGGGGTCACTGCAGTTTCGGCTCAGCCTCAAAATCCTGGGCATTTTCGCTGTGCTCCAGAATTGCTTCAATGGCCGCGAATAATTCCTTGGTGCGAATCGGCTTCGCAATGTAGCCGTCCAAACCCGCTTCCAGGCAGCGCTCCTGGTCGCCCTTCAATGCATTGGCGGTCATCGCGATAATCGGGAGGTGCTGGCCGGTATGCTTTTCTTTGTCGCGAATTGCCGCGGTCGCTTCGAATCCATCCATCTCCGGCATCTGAATGTCCATAAGCACGACGTCGAAATTGTCTTTTTCCAGCGCCGATAGCGCTTCCCGCCCGTCGCCGGCGACCGTCACCACATATCCCCGCCTTTCGAGCAACCGGATCGCCAGCGTCTGATTTACGGCGTTGTCCTCGACCAGCAGCACCCGCGCCCGGTTGCGGCCTTCGCGCAGAGCATGGGCCGTGACCAGGATGGGCTTCTCCTGAGATTTTGCTCCGAGCGTGCCGCAGATCGCGTCCAGCACCTCGCGTTGCCGGACTGGCTTGACCAGGTAGGCCGAAATTCCAGTTCGCGGCAGCGCGCGGCGTCACCCAGGTGCCCGGCCGAAGTGAGCATGATGATCGATACATTTTCGGGACTGCGTTCGTTCTTGAACTGCTCGGCAAATTCGAATCCGTCCATATCCGGCATTTGGCCATCCAGCAAAATCAGCGGGAACGGACGCCCGGTGGTCCGCGCGATCTGTATCGCCTGCAGCGCGGCCCGGCCGCTTTCCATCGCGGTCGGCCTCATGCCCCAGCGGGCTAACATCTCGGACAGCAATTGCCGGTTCGTGGAATTATCGTCGACGATCAGCGCATGCATGCCACGCAATTCCTGCGGCTCGACCGGCACCGCGGCGACGGCCGGGGCGTCTTGCACCGCCAGTTGCACCGTGAAATGAAAAGTGCTGCCTTCACCGGGTTTGCTTTCCAGCCAGATTTTTCCGTGCATCAACTCCACCAACCGGGTGCAAATGGCCAGGCCCAGCCCGGTGCCGCCATATTTCCGCGCCATGGTCTCGTCGGCTTGCGAGAACGCCTCAAAAATCCTGGCCTGCTTTTCCAGCGGGATGCCGATGCCTGTATCCTTGACTGCGAAATGTAATCGAGTCAACCCGGGCTCGCTGCCCGCTTCGTCCACCTTGACGAAAATTTCGCCATGCTTCGTGAACTTGACCGCGTTTCCCACCAGATTGATCAGCAGCTGGCGAATCCGGCCCGGATCCCCGACCAGCGTCTCCGGAACATCCGGCTGCACTTCGTAGATCAGCTCCAATCCCTTTTGCTGGACTCGGAGGCTCAAGGCTTTCATCGTTTCGCCCAGGCTTTCGCGCAGATCGAAGGGGATCGCTTCCATCTCCATTTTCCTCGCTTCGATTTTGGAGAAATCCAGAATGTCATTGATGATCGATAACAACGATTCCGCCGACACCCGGACCAGGCCCAGGTGTTCGCGCTGCTCGCCGCTCAGTTCGGTATCCAGCAGCAGTTCGGTCATGCCCAGCACCCCGTTCATCGGGGTGCGAATCTCGTGGCTCATGGTCGCGAGAAATGTACTCTTAGCGTTGCTCGCCGCTTCCGCCGCTTCTTTGGCCGCGCGTAAATCCCGCTCGAATTGTTTGCCCTCGGTTAAATCCCGCACGAACGTCGCAAAATGATAGCCATCGTCGCGGCGCATCGCGGAAATGGTGAACTCCACCGGTATTTCACGCCCGTCCTGGCAGCATGCTTCAGTTTCGAAGCGGCCGTTCAACGCGCTGCCGTCGCCGCTGGAGTCCAGCATTTTATGAATATTGGGCAGAAACGCCTCGCGATGACGGGTAGGAATCATTAACTCCGCGAGTGGTTTTCCGGCGGCCTCCGCGCGAGGCCATCCAAAAGTTTTTTCGGCTTGGGCGTTCCAATCCGTGATTTTTCCGCCGAGATCCAGCGCCACGAATGGGTTAAATGAAGTTTCCAGAATCCGCCGCGACTTCTGCTCGCTCGATTCCAGTTCTGTGGCCTGCGCTGAAAAGCGGCGGTCGATCAGCGCCGTCACGATCGTCAGCCCCAGCACCATGAAGGTGACCACGATGATGCTCCAGGTCACCAGCGACGAAATGTTCAGGGCGTGCGCGACGCTCCCTTCGATCGACTCTGCAGGCCTGAAATGCGCCGCGGCCATCCCGGTGTAATGCATCACCGGAATCGCCGCGCCCATCACCACCGCGCTGAGTACTTTGCGCCAGCCGCCCGAGTGCTTTTCGCCTCGAAAATGAAAGGTCAGCCACAGCGCGACTAGCGAAATCACCATGGCCACCGCGATGGAAAGTGCTACCAGGCTCGGAGAGTATTCGCACATCGCCGGCAGCCGCATCGCCGCCATCCCGATGTAATGCATCCCGGCGATCCCGCCGCCCATGAAAATGCTTCCGCTGATGACTACCGGCGGGCCCATCTTTCTGCGGCTGGCCGCGAAGAGCGCCACTCCCGAGGCAAAGATCGCCGCCAGCAGCGAGAGCAGGATCGTCGGCCAGTCGTATTCCACCGGAACTGGCAAGTGGAACGCCAGCATGCCCACGTAGTGCATCGACCAGATCCCGATACCCATGGCCCCACCGGCGAGCCAGTTCCGGCGGGCCGCGCCGCGCGCGGACGTCACTCTTCCCGCCAGGTCCAGCGCGGCATACGCCGCCAGGCCGGCAATCACCACGGACAGGGCCACCAGTCGGTAGTCGTACGATCCCAACATCACCTGATTGGGCGAAATCACGATGCCCCTTGGAGTCGATGCCGGATGCAAGGAGCGTTCGTTTGCACCTTGGTGCTTCCGGCACACGTACTCCGACGCAACGATCGAGCTGGAGAGGGGCAGTTCTGTATCGGCTGAATACTTTAGAAGGGAACTCTATCTTGACTCACGGCGCAGCCAAGTCAAGCTCGCCGTGCGGATCGCAACGCAGGAGTAAACCCGACCGCAGGGCCAGCGTTTCAACATTAAGCGGACGTCGTAATTCGAATTTAAGGGGCAGGATTCTCTCATATGGCGGAATAGAAATAACCTTTCCGTTAATCGCTCAAGGTCAGCCGTTGGCGCGTCAGAGACATCCCTCCAGCCAATGAAAGATTGAAACTTTCTTCAGCTTGTCCATTTCGTCCGCAACTCCAAATTTAGATTCATTCGGATGTTCGTTTTGGTCCGAAAATACGAACGCGACGTAAACGTTGTTTTCGCTGCAATACCACGGCTTCCGTTCATGTCCGATTTTCGTGATGTCGTCGAGAGAATGTTTGTGGACGCTCTCGACAGTCCAGAGCCGCGTGTATGGAACATTTTCAGCGTGCAGATAGTCCTCAACTTGTTTTCGCGTCATCCCCGGCGCTAGGACTTGCTTGTAGGTTCGGAGCGTGGCGCCGTAATGAATTTCATCGCGCTCAGCTTGCTGTTGCGGGGTCCGGGCCGCGCAACCGGCGAGGCAGACGAGTGCTGCCAGCGTGACCAGTTTTGTCATGGAAGGGTCCACCGAATCTTTCCAGAAAAACCGTGCGACATGAAAGGCGGGATCGAGATTGGCGAGTAATGCTCGATGGGTTCGGAACTGTCGTCGATGCTTTCCTCGACCGGAGTCCGGTGAGCCTTAAAATAAATGGCGACTGCCAGTTCGTAGAGCAGACCGGCAAACTCAAGCGCGGCGTCCATTGTGGCGATTCTACAACTGCCGGGAGTTCAGACCAAGGATAGCGTCGCCAGCTGGACGCCGTTCCGTGCGGCAAGGAAATGGCCCGCGAGCGTGAGCCCGGCACCTTCCACCGGGCCTAGACTGAAAATCGGCTACGCGACAATCGTACGACACTTTGTCAATTTTCCTGAAAAACCTTCGAATGGCGCGGAATTTTGTTGGAGGCGCGGGTGGGAATCGAACCCACGCATAAAGGTTTTGCAGACCTCTCCCTTACCACTTGGGTACCGCGCCTCGGCCCTACAGTATAACGAAAGTTCGCGGCGGTTTCAGCCCGGAAACTGCCTCCGTCGTCGCAAAAATTAAAATCGTGTCACGGCTCGCGCGTCTCGCGCCAGTTGCGCGCTAGCGGATATGCAATTCGTACGGGATCCGCGCCTGCACCGGTTCCATCTGGCTGACGATATGGCGCAGCATGGACTCGAGCGACTGCGATTCGCTGGTCGTATCTTTTTCCTTTTGCAGTAGCTCCTGGAAAAAGCTGCGCTCTTCGGGATAGCGCACCAGCCGCACCGATTCGCCGGCGGGAATATGGGCCAGGTTTTTGGCCACTTCCACCGCCCGATCGAGCCCGCCCAATTCATCCACCAGCCCCAATTCTTTTCCCTGCGAGCCGGACCACACCCGGCCTTTGCCGATTTTGTCCACGGCTTCTACGGTCATTTTCCGGCCGGTGGCCACGCCCTTGGTGAAGTCCGCGTACGTCTGATCCAGCGATTTCTGAATGTAATCGCGCTGCGCCGGGGTGAAATTCTGCTGCGACGAAAACAGCGACGCATTGTCGCTGGTCGTCACCGAATCCGTGCTCATGCCCAGCAGGTTGTACAATCCCGAAACATTCAGCTTGCCGATCAGCACGCCGATCGAGCCGGTGATTGTATTCCGGTCCGCCACAATTTTCCGCGCCGGCGCCGCGATCCAGTAGCCGCCCGACGCGGCCACGTCCGACATCGAGACCACCACCGGTTTCACCGCATCGGCCAATTCCACTTCGCGGCGAATCACTTCGCTGCCCACCACCGAGCCGCCGCCCGAATCCACTCGCAAAACAATCGCTTTGATTCCGGAATTGGTCCGCGCCGCGCGAATATCACTGGCCACCGAATCGCCGCCCATCACCGAGCCGCCTGCGGGCGTCGAACCGGAGTCCCCCGAAACGATCAGCCCCGAGGCATACACCACCGCAATGCGCTCGGTCCCATCATTCGACACCGACGAACGATAGCTGCCCAGCGAAATCGGGCTCCATTTGCCGTCGCGCTTCTTGAAATAATCCTGCACCTGATCCCAATATCCCAGGCGGTCCACAATTTTATTCGTCACCGCATCGCTGGAGGCAAACGGTCCGCGATTCAGCAGCGCCTCGAATTGCGCGCGATCCATGTTGCGTCCCGATGACGCATCTTCCAGGTATTGGTTGTAGACGCTGTGCAGCAGGCCTTCCACTTCTTCGCGATGCGCCGGTGTGAATTTCTTTTCGGTGAACATGTTGGTCGCGGTCTTGAATTCCGCGATGTGGTAGAACTCCGGCACGATTTTCAATTTATCCAGCGTGCCGCGCAAGAATAGTGCTTCGGCCATCATGCCGCGAATGCTGACCGGCGCCGTCGGTACCAGCCAAATTTCCTTGCAGGCGCTGGCCAGGTAATATTCCGGATTCTGAATTCCGTCGTAGCCCAAATAACAAATGCTGGGTTTTCCGCTCTTGCGAAAATTCAGCAGATGCGTGCGAATTTCTTCCAGCTTGGCCCAGCCGGTTTCGAGCGGGCCGATGCGCACCACCAGGCCGGTGATATGCGAATCCGTCGCGGCGGTGTCAATCGCATCCAAATAATCATGCAGCACGATCGGCGTGGTGCCGTTCAATGCGCTGAAAATATCCGGAGCCTTCTGCTCTTCGATTTCGCCCGAGGCGTTGATCACCAGCACGCCATTGGTGGGAATGCGCATGGCCGTGGGCTTCGAGGCCGCCCAAACCAGTACAATCAAGGCCAGAATCAGTAAACCGATCACAATCGCGCGGCGTTTTCCCCAGGTCATGCGTCACCTCATCCGGAATTTCTGTGCTTGGAATTCGAAACTAAAAGCTATCACCCCGGCTCGCAAAACGCCAATTCCAGCGCGCGCGTCGGGCCTCGCCGGATTTCTGTTATACTCTCGGCATTCAAAAACATGGATTTCGACTACCTCACTACATTTCTCGAGATTGTGAAGTTGGGAAGCTTCTCGCGCGCCGGGCAGAAACTTTTCCGTTCGCAGCCGGCGGTCAGCGCCCAAATCCGTCAGCTCGAGCAGGCCTACGGCCAGAAATTATTTGACCGCGTGGGAAAATCCGTGAAATTGACCGCTGCGGGCGAAGCCCTGGTGACGTACGCCAAGCGCTTGCTGACCCTGAAAGAAGAATCGCTGCGCGCGGTGGCCGATCTTTCCGTATCCCCGCAGGGCTCGCTGAACATCGGCGCGAACGAAGCGACCTGCTTGTATCTGCTTCCCGATCTTTTTGCCGAATATCACCGCCGCTATCCCGGCGTACAAATCAATATTTACCGGAATTTCAGCCGCAAGGTGATCGAGAAAATCGAAGACGGCTCGGTTGACGTCGGCATCGTTACCCTGCCGGCCAAATCGCCCAGCCTGCGGATTCATCCGATTTTCCACGACCGGCTAATGCTGATGGTTTCCGCCGGGAACCCACTCGCCAAATCGAAAAGCGTCACGCTCAGCGAAGTTGCCGACCAGCCGCAAATCGTTCCGAAGACCGGTTACACTCGGCAGCTTTTCGACAAGCATTTCCGGCCCTACCGCGGAAAGCTCAAGATCACCATGGAACTCGCCAGCGTCGGCATGATCAAAAGATTTGTCGCGGCCGGCCTGGGCGTTTCGATCATCAGCGAAAGTTTCGCCAAAGACGAAGTACGCAACGGCGAAGCCAAGTTGATTCCCATCTCCGACGCCGACTTGACCCGCGAGTTGGGGCTAGTCTATCGCCGCGATCGTACCTTGCCGCGCGCCGCCGCCGCGTTCGTCACCTTGCTGCGCCAGCAAGTCGAAAACCGCAACGACGCCTCCCGGAAGCACTAGTTCGTTCTGGTCTGCAAATTCACCATCCGATATTCCCAATTTTCAGCATATGAATTTGCAATTGAGGCGATTCAAAAAACGAATTGCCCCTCCCAAATTAGTTTGAGCTCGCCGTTGCCCGGTGGAGTTACACTCAGGAAGCGAACGAGCCCGTCATGCCCTCAACCCCTATGCTAGGCAGCGAATTGCGCGCCTTCTACGCCGAGGAGTCGACGCGCATTCAAAATGATTTTGCCGCCGCCGGCGACGGTCGTGCCGCCATCCTCAGCCGGACCACCGTCGTCGAGTCAATCCTGTTGCGCCTTTGGAACCAATACATCTCCGCGGAGAAAAATGGTCCCAGCGGTCTCGCTTTGGTTGCGCTGGGCGGCTTCGGCCGCAAGTGGTTGTTCCCTCACTCCGATATCGATTTGCTGTTTCTGCACGCCAACGAGCGCGCCGAAGCCGAATTCAAGGATCGCCTTCGCCAGTTCTCCCAGGAAATTTGGGATTTGCGCATGAAGCTGAGCCCGGCGACGCGCAAACTTTCCGAATGTGACCGCTTCGATCCGGAAAATCTCGAATTTACGGTTTCGCTGCTCGACAGCCGCTACCTTGCCGGAGATCCGGCGCTTTTCGCGCAACTCCAGGACGCGGCCATTCCGAAACTGCTCGCGCGCGAAGGCAAGGTTTTCTCGCAGCGCCTCGCCGACCTGACCCGCACGCGCCATGCAAAATTCAGCGAGACCGTTTTTCATCTCGAGCCCAACGTAAAAGATGGCCCGGGCGGTCTACGCGACTACAATGTCGCTTCCTGGCTCAATTTTATTTCGCCGCATGGGCGCTCCCGCGGTTCGGCGCGGGAAATTCCCGGTGCGCTACCTTCCACCCGCCAGCGCTCGCAACTTGCGCTGGATTTCCTGATGTCGGCGCGCTGTTTTTTGCATTACCTCCACAAGCGCGATAACAACACGTTGACCTGGGAATCGCAGGACGAAGCCGCCGCTCGTAAAGTCGGCGCCGCGGATTCGGCAGAGATCTTGACCGCTTCAGACTGGATGCGCATCTACTTCGGCCACGCACGTGCCATCAATCGCGTTTGCCTGCAATCGCTGCGCGCTTTTCCCGCGCCGCAATCCTTGCTGCTCGGCCAGTTTCAGAACTTACAAACGCGCTTCGCTAATCCTGAATTCGTGGTGGAGGACGGCGTCATTTCGCTGCAACAGCCGGACGCCGTGGGCGATTCCGATCTGCTCATGCGAGCCTTCCGCTTCCAGGCTCGCCACGGGTTGACCTTAAGTTCCGCCGCCGAAATGCAAATCGAGCAGGCGCTGCCCTCGCTTGCACCCGATCCGCCGCACGGGGTGGAAGTCTGGCATCACCTGCAGGAGATTCTGCTCGCGCCGCACGCCGCGGACACGCTGCGCTCAATGCATTCCCTCGGCTTTCTTTCGCTGGTGATCCCGGAGCTGCAGGGCATCGATTCTCTGGTGGTCCGCGACTATTCCCATCGCTACACGGTTGACGAACACACGTTCGTCGCCATCGAAAATCTGCATCGGCTGCGCCAATCGCAATCGAAATGGGATCAACGCTACGCCGAACTGCTCGATGAACTGGAGCAGCCGGAGCTGCTCTACCTGGCGATTCTGCTGCACGACACCGGCAAGGGCTCGAAAACCGGGAACCACGTACAGGCCAGCCTCGCCATCGCCGAAAAATGTTTGGAGCGGCTCGATGTCGATCCGCCCGACCGCGAAACCGTTCTGTTTTTGATTGGCCGTCATCTCGAATTGAGCATGACCCTGCGCCGCGATATCTTCGATCCCGAAACGGTGAAGTCGCTCGGCGAAAAACTCGAAACGCCCGAGCGTCTGAAAATGCTGTGCCTGCTGACCTACGCCGACATCAAGGCCGTAAACCCCGAAGCGCTGACGCCGTGGAAAGCGGAAAATTTGTGGCAGCTCTACATCGGCACCGCGAATTATTTGCTGCGCAACGTCGATCAGCGCCTGCACGTCGACACCGACGAAGACACCCTCGCGCATCTGCGTTCGTTGGCCCCAGCCGCGGGTCGAAAGTTGGAAGGGTTTCTCGAGGGGCTGCCGAAGCGCTACTTGCGCACCCACGCAGTGGAAGACGTGCTGGCGCACATGAATATGGCGAACGCCTTGGCCAAGGATCCGGTGCAAGTCGCGCTGAAACGTGGCCGCCACTGGTTCGATCTTTCGGTGGTCACCAGCGACCGCGCGTTTCTCTTCGCCAATATGACCGGCGTTTTGGCCGCCTGGGGCATGAACATCGTCANNCGGCTTGGGGAATGAACATCGTGAAAGCCGCCGCATTTTCGAATCTGGCCGGCAAAGTGGTCGATACTTTTTATTTCGCCGACCGCTTCCGCACGCTGGAACTGAACCTGCCGGAGTGGGAGCGCTTCAAGCAAAGCGTGCACGACGTGATCACCGGCAAAGCGGACTTGCAGCGCATGCTGCGTGACCGCGTGCATTCGCAGAAAGTTGCGATACCCAAAGTAAAAGTCACCACCGTGATTGATTTCGACGATGCCTGTTCGCAGCACAGCACGCTGATCGAGGTGGTCACCCAGGACCATCCCGGACTGCTGCATCGCATCAGTTCGAAATTCTCCGAACACAATTGCAGCATCGACATTGCGCTGATCGAAACCGAGGGCCAGACCGCGATCGACGTGTTCTATCTCACTTCCGCCGGCGCGAAACTCACCACCGAACAACAAGCGCGCGTTCGCGCGGCGCTGCTCTCCGAGCTCGCCGCCAAGTAGCGCAAAAAAAAGCTCCGGCGATGAAGCCGGAGTTTTTTTCGATTTCCGGTTTGTGGAAAGGCGCGTCTTACGGACGCGTGTTTGCGTTGTGTTTCTTGTCGTAAATCTGATTCGACAGACGATTCTGCTGGCGGTTCAGTTTCGCTTTGTCGGCGGACGTCAAATGCCCGTTATCCTGCCCGCGCATGTTCCGCTCCTCGCGATTCAGCTCAGCTTCCTTCGATTCGAGATTTCTGGTTTCTCCGGGAGTCAGCTGGCCGCTCTTCACGCCGTTCGCGATGCGCTCCTGCTGGTAGTCCTTGCGCTGCTGGATTTCCGCTGACGATTGCGCCAAGGCCGGGACCGCGCCGAGTGCCAAAAAGAATCCTGCACTGAGTAAGACCGTATGTATTTTCATGACCGTGCTCCTCCGTATGATGTCGCAAGAATTAGATAATTAACTTCGGCTGGCGCCGCTTTTCTCGGTCGCCGCTGCTGGATGAAACACTTTCGTGAATGAAAAGTTGCTCGGCGCGGTAGGTCGAAACGGCAGGGGTTAGTTCGAGGAGAAGCCGGGGCGAAATAACGGCCGGCCCAAAACAAAAGGCCAGCGCGAATTCCGCGCTGGCCTTCGAAGCGATCTGCAGACGGTTTGGAGCTCTCGCCCGAAGCTACTGTTTGATCAGCTTGGCGATTTCCGCCGTGATCTGCGGCGAATCCGGCGTTACATCCGGTTCAAAGCGCGCCACGACCTTTCCATTCCGGTCGACCAAAAATTTGGTGAAATTCCATTTAATTTCGCCGGCCAGCGCCGGATTCGCGTCCTTGGTCAAATACGCATACAACGGCGTCTGGTCGTCGCCCTTTACCGAAACTTTTCCGTACATCGGAAAAGTCACGCTGTACTTGGACTGGCAGAACGTTTTGATTTCCGCGTTCGTCCCCGGTTCTTGGCTGCCGAAATTATTCGCCGGAAAGCCCAAGATCACGAAACCTTTATCCTTATACTTTTCGTACGTGGATTCGAGCGCGGTATATTGCGGCGTAAATCCGCAGCGGCTGGCCACGTTGACCAGCAAAACCACTTTGCCTTTGTAATTCGCCAGCGGCGCCGGCTTGCCGTCAATCGAGGGCAGCGTAAAGTCGTAAATGCTCGTAGCGGCGAAAAGGGAAGCGCTCATAATCAGGATCACCAGCCCAAATAGAAGTGACTGCGAAATTTTGTTTCCGGAAGTTTTCATCACGCCCTCAGTGTTTCATTCTTAGGAGTTTTATCGCTGGCACGAGGATACCGCATTGCCAGCGGCCGTCGCAATTCGTGCCCAGCGCAGATTACTCCGGGTGTAGGCCGAGCTCATCGTTCATCTGGCCCGCGTGCAGCGGCGTGATGCACAAATCCTCTCCGGTGTCGGTGCATTGATAGACCTGCCAGGCCGGCAAATCTTCCGGCTTCACTTCGTACGCGCCGTCCTCCATGTCCGAGGTGTCGCCGAAGTAGCTCATCAAATACGGATTTCCTTCGTTGGCGCGCACATAAAATTGTTGCGAAGCCGCCTCGTAATTTCCATAGCTGAAACAGTAACCGATGCAGGCGCGATCCAGCATGTGCTGAATCAAAATACGCGAACCCGGAAACGGCTGGATGCTACCCAGCACCCGCTGGTTCGGCGGAATGGTGCGCACCAGCTTTTCCACCTGCGCCTCCATGCGATTCATTTTTCCGGTGTCTTGATATAAAAATGTAAAGAATACGGTGGCGATGGCGGTAAATCCGAGGAGATGCCATTTTCGCGGCAGCATCACACCCAGCAACGCGCAGAGCACCACTGCGGTCACCGAACTCAGCCGCTCGGTCAGAATTGCTAATGCGACCGGCTGGCTCGGAAAACGCATGCCCTCCGGGAGCAGGGCTGCCGCAAAAATTAAGATGACGTAAAATTGAAACGGAACTCGGTAATTGCTGGTCCCGGCTCCTCCGCGACGCCGCGAAATAAAATCAAACGCTAGCGCACCCGCGGCGAAAATGCCAAATAAAATCTGCGGAATCGCGTACCGCGAACCAAACAGCAGAAACTGATCGGTGCCGTTGAAGAAATACGCGGGGCGCCGCTGAGCCTCAATCACATAGGAGCGCCAGATATCCCAATGCGCCGTGCCCAGGACCCCGATTGCGATCAAGAACAACACAAACTGCAGGCGCGCTGGCGTCCTTTCTGAAATAAAGATATAGGCGGAAGCTCCAACCATCCACGCCAACCCCAGCGGATTGGCCAGCACCATCAGCGGAGCCAAAAGAAGCGGAACCAATCGTTCCCAGCCGCGGCCTCGCCAGAAAATCGCTACACCCCAGAATCCCAAGCCCAGGGAGAGGTAATAATTCGAAAATCCCATGTGAAAGGTGTAGCCGTAAGAAACCATAGCGATGGCGGGAACCAGGAACCACGGCGCGCGTCGCGCGGCGGCAGCTGCAAACGCGAAAGCTCCCCAGAAGAAAATCAGAACCGAAACGGAAACCACAATTTTCCCAGCGACCGCGACCGAAAAAAATCGCGCGCAGAAAAGCACCAGGTAGTCGAACAGCACATTGTTCCAGCGCGACGCCAGCCAGAGCCCCGGCAATTGGCCCTGCCGGATGAGTTGCGCCAACCAAACATTGTAAAGGTGGCTGCCGAGATCGGCGGCCACGATGGTGCGATGCCACCAGCAGGGCACCAGCAGCAGCGCGGAGATCGACACAACTTTCAAGGCATGGACGTGGACAAACTGCGCGAAAACCGGCAGCAGGGAAGCGTCTGACTGCTCTTTCAAAATTGGCTGTTCAGCGGATGAATAGCTCGGCGGTCTGGGTTCGACTTCACTTTCGTTCTGTTTCAAGAAGCGCGCCTCGTCCGGTACGTAAGAAATCGCAATCTGGCAATTTTCAGCTGCGGTGCCTGTAAACATATCACGGGTGTGAAATTCTGCGCGCAACCCTGCCGCCACGCCTGCAAACGTCCGCCAGATTCCGCGCAATTCTTGTCGCACTCCGACGATGCATTACGCGAACGACAATGGTATAACGTCCGCAGCCGCGTTCATCTTCCGGAGGGATTACTGATGGCTGAAATTAACGCAGCGGACATCGCCAAAAAAGCCGTAGGCTGGTCGATATTTGTAAGCGTCATCATGATTGTCGCCGGCCTGCTGGCCATCGCCATGCCGCTCGAGGCCGGAATCGCCGTGAACCTTTTCGTGGCCTGGATGCTAGTGTTCGCCGCGGTCGCCCATTTTATTTTTGCCTGGTACACGCGGCGCACCGGCAGCGTGCTGCTCAAGGTGCTATTGGGCGTGCTCTATCTCGCTGTCGCCATCTATCTGCTCGATCACCCGGCTCGCGGCCTGGCCACTCTGACGCTGGCGCTAGCTTTTTACCTGCTGATCGAAGGCGTGACCGAAATAATTCTCTATTTCCAGCATCGCGCCACCAACGGCGCGTCGTGGTTCCTGCTCAATGGGATAATTACGATCGGTCTGGGAGGCATGCTCTGGGCCACCTGGCCCTCGAGCACCGAATGGGCCATCGGCACGCTGGTCGGCATCAGCATTTTCTTCAGCGGCGTCTCGCGCCTGATGATCTCGCTGGCCGCGCGTCGCGCGGTCACCACCAAACTCGCGTAGACCAGACGATTATTCGCGCGTAATAACAAACGCCGAGACACAAACGCTAGCGTAATCGTCTTTGTCGGTCGTGGCTTTAGCCACGACATTTCTGCCGCGACTCGTCTTCGGCTTTAGCCGCTGAAGTTCCCGCACCTCTGCCGGCAAACGCACTCATTCGTGAACGCGCACGCGCCGAACCACTCGAGTTGTCGCGAGGAATTTGTTTAATGCGAACTACGCGTCCTGCTCTTCTTTCTTCGGCGCGTAAGGATACTTCGGGGGCTTCGGCATATGCGCGGTGCGGTAGGTATCCAGCTCCGCGTCGGTCAGATCGAAATGCGTAATCGAAGGATGATTCTCGGTCGCAGCCAGCTCTACGTGCAAACGGTGCGAACAAATATCCGGCGCATCCTGAAAACGCACGCGGCGCGAATTGAACGCCTCGTTGGCAATTAACAGAGTGAATTCGCGCGGCTCGGTCGCCGTCTCGCGCACGGTAAAGGTATATTCCCGCCCGCGTTCCTTCGCTTCGAAGCCCACGAACTGCACGATCACGCCGTTGTTATGGTTGTTGCTGCTCATTTGCCGGCGCCGACCGGTTCGGCCGCGGCAATCACCGCCGCCACTTTCTTCACGCGCTTGGCGCGCTTGCGCTTGGGGGGAGTTCCTTCCGCCATTTCCACCACCATGATGCTGGTGACAAATTTCTTGGGGCCGTGCAGGTCGAAGTCGATCGAGGTCCGGTCGTTATCGGATTCAGTGACCACGCCCAAACCGTACTGGAAGTGCTTGATGTACTGGCCTTCGGGAAGTGCTTTCAACAGGGGCTCCTCATTCCAAGCGATAAGTGCGATTTAACAGTGGCCGGGAAAATGCTCGGGAAACTTTTGGTGCGAAAAAAAAGGGCGAACCGGCCAAAGCCGGCTCGCCCCATGCGACTAGAGGCTGGTAACGTTCGCTGCCTGCAGACCCTTCGGTCCACGGGTCACTTCGAACTCAACCGCTTGGCCTTCGTTCAGCGACTTATAACCTTCCGCTTGAATTGCCGAAAAGTGGACGAAAACGTCCTCGCCGGACTGGCGCTG
>PMHK01000233.1 GCA_003156635.1 Acidobacteriota bacterium
GCTTCCCGGTCCGGTGCGGGTAGTAAACTAACAAGTAACGATCTGGTAGAAGAAATCTCGCGGAATCTTGACGCCCGATAAGCGTCCGATAAACGCCCTTTAATCGCGGTTGCTAACTCAGGTTAAGCTGCGCGCTATCAACGAGTTAGCGCATTTTTAATTTATAGCTTTTAAGCCGAAGGTCGTGGGTTCGATCCCCACCGCCCCTACCAACGTTTCTTATAACTTACGACTCACTCACCTACCGTTACATACCGCTGGATTTCATCTACCGGATCAACGTGATGACTCGGAATGACGTATGCGTAGAGATTGAGCGTCGTGCTCGCTTCTGCGCGACGCAGCTGACGCTGTGCTACGGCGGCAGAATGACGCTCGACTCGTATGGAAGCCAGCGCGTGACGGAAAGCATTGAGAAGGCAGTACTACTTTTGTGTCTGCCGAGCGCGTGCACATTACTTAATGCTGGCGTAATAGTCGTCGATATCTTTTAGGCGTTTGGCAAGCTCAACTTCATCCACGATCGGATGACAGTCATTTGGGTGGTTGCTATTACGCTCGATTACTGAGGGGTTGGGGTGCTCCATGCAATTGGAACCTAGCGATGGCGGGTTGTTGAGCACGTGTTCGCGCTCTTTCTGTCTTTGAATTTCGAGATCGTCGGAGTCGATCAACGCAAACATTGTTTGGGCATCGTCACTTAGCAATGACGAAGTCTCGATTTGGGCGGCCCATTTAGTGCTAGCGGCTATTCCGATTCCTTCCCTGAAGCATCGGTCGAGGAAATAAGCGGCCCATGCATCGCCACTCCGGTACGACCCATCGAAAAACTTAAATGCGGCCTGGTCGTCTTTCGGGCTGCCCCATCCCATTAGATGAATGACGCCCAAAAGCACTTTGCCATCTTCGCTGCCTAAGTAAGCACTGTGATTCAGCCAGCAGTGCCCGCGCGCGTACTCGCCCCTTCGAAGTGCGTATCTTCCGATTTCAAGTGCGACGTTCGGATCCTTGATGCTGAGACCGTCGTCATCTTTCGTATCGTCGCAGGGGAGGATCGCGTCTCTGGCGAGCAGGGGATGCTGCTGCATGAGTATTGCGCGGATGTCGCTCGGGAATGCTGCGTAAACCTCGGTTGCCCCTCCGGGCAGCAGGATATTCGGGTGAGTCTTTGAGCGATGCGGTACCTCGATCGGGCCGACGTCCGCCATCGCCGCTTTGGCCGCGGCGGCGGTCCACGTCAAGGTGAAGCGACCCGAGCCCGAACCCGCAGTTGCAATGTGCCAGTCGAGACTGCCGTCGGCGATACTAAGACCGTCCGCCGCAATCTTGCCGGTGTAGGTTGCTTGTAGGGGAAAACCATTGGCGACTGCGGTGGCTGTTTTTCCGACGAACTCTACCTGGGCGCTGTGCCATGTCGTGATCCAATAACGCGTTGCGACTGATGTCTGTCCGTCTTTGCGGCCCTCGTAGTGGTCGTCAACCCACGTTAGGTTGTCGCAGTCGTTGCCGATGCAGAGACGCATGGTTTTGGGCGGGGCGACTCCGCTCTGGCTCAATTTTCCGGCGATGCGAGCTCCCGCTGGCGGTGGATGTTGCTGAGCGGTATCGGCGGGCTGTGAGGAATTGTCTTTTGTTGGTGCCGGCGCGTTGGAGGAATGTACCGGAGGGCGCAAAGGAGGCGGGGCGTGAGTCTCGGCGTGAGTAGTTTGCGCTAGCGGTATTGCGTTCGACGCGTCGGTGGACCACGTGAGCGTAAAATTTAGTTTTCCGGAAGCGCCGGATACGACTCGCCAATCGTCCACGCCTTCAACGAGGCTGCCTCCGCTCGGCGAAATTTTGCCGTGGAATGTGCCTTCGATGGCAGCAGCGCCAGCGGCTGCGACCGTCTTTCCGGTGAATTCCACATGATCGATTGCCCAGCTGGTGATCGAGTACGTCGATGATGGCTGCGCTTCGTTGTCGCGGCGCCCTTCGTAGTGGTCGCGGGCCCAGGTGAGGTTCGCGCAGTCCGTGGCTTTCGGGCCGACGCAGAGGCGCATCGTCTTTGGTGGAGCGGTCCCGGCGTTCGATTGCGCGTGCGCTCGGGCGGCGAGGGGCAAGGCTAGAGCGCACAGGAGTATCAGGCTGGTCTGACGGCTCAATGAGCAGCTCCGCTGAAGAGATCGGCGAGCGATGGCAGGATAACATGGCGGCGACGGCCCGGTTGCGTGGATGAAAGCCGGGAGAGCAAGCCGCTCAAGCTGGGACCTGGCGTCAAAGCGCGATTAAGATTCAACGCTACCCTTCACTTGCTGCCTCTGGCGACGGGGCGATGCAGAGAATTGCTCGAATAGAAGATACGTCTTACCTACCGCTCGAAGGCGGTTTATTCGGTAGGCAAAAACGGGCTTTTCCTCAACGTTCTGGCCGCAGGCGCTGGTCGGACTGTTTTTCGACCGCGCCTGAGAATTTATGTGCAGGTATTCCGATAGCCTCTGGTCCTGCCTACCGCTGCTGGGATTGATGCCGGGATAGATTAGTTGTTGACGCCGTTCGCTATTTCTGCAAATATCGAAACATGCCGACGCTTTCACCGAAGAAGAACGCCGCGCAAGTCGCCAAGTTCGCCGACATGTTTTCCGCCATGGGCACCGAGCCGCGCCTCCGGATAATGCAGCTGCTGCTCTCCGCGCATCCCCAGGGCTTGGTCGTCGGCGAGCTCCAATCCGAACTCGACATTCCCAATTCCACGCTCTCCCATCATCTCGACAAACTGAAAAACGAAAGCCTCGTGCTGGTCAGCCGCGAAAGCACTTTCCTGCGCTATACCGCGAACACCGAAGCGCTACAGGAAGTCTTGCAGTTTCTCTACGCCGAATGTTGCACCCGAAATAAAGCCGTTGCGCCGCGCGACGTCATTCAAATCTGCAAGTAGGAGCCATCATGAGTGAGCCGAACATCCGTGAAATTGTGAAAGACAAGTACGGCGAGGCCGCGCTGCGTGCCGCCACCGGCGGCAGCTCCTGTTGCGGCGCAACCGCCGCATCCAGCAGCTGCGGCTGCGATCCCATCACTTCCAATCTCTACGACGCAGCGCAGTCGGGCGAAATTCCCGCCGAAGCCATGCAAGCCTCGCTCGGCTGCGGCAATCCCACCGCGCTCGCCAAGCTCAACGCTGGTGAAACCGTTCTCGACCTCGGCTCCGGCGGCGGCATCGACGTTTTGCTTTCCGCGCGCCGCGTCGGCCCCACCGGAAAAGCCTACGGCCTCGACATGACCGACGAAATGCTCGCCCTCGCCAACGAGAACAAGAAAAAAGCCGGAGTCGAGAACGTCGAATTTCTCAAAGGCGAAATCGAGCACATCCCGCTTCCCGATAATTCCGTCGACGTGGTCATCTCGAATTGCGTCATCAATCTTTCGTCCGACAAAGATGCCGTCCTCCGCGAAGCTTTTCGCGTGCTCAAGCCCGGCGGCCGCTTCGCCGTCTCCGACGTCGTGACTCGCGGCGAGATGCTTCCCGAAATTCGCAAAAACGTGCTGATGTGGGTCGGCTGCATCGCTGGTGCGCTCGAAGAAAACGACTACCTCGGCAAACTCCAGGACGCCGGGTTTGCCGCGGCCGAAATCGAGCCCACGCGCATTTATAAAGTCGAAGACGCCCGTGAATTTCTTTCCGGTCAGGGCCTCGACGTCGATGCCATCGCCCCTCAGGTCGACGGCAAATTTTTCAGCGCCTTCATCCGCGCCACAAAGCCTGCCGAGGCCAAGGCCTGCTGCGGCCCCACCTGCTGCAGCTAGGCGCTGGAGACCCGATGGATGGCGCTTGCGCGTCCGTGGGCCAGAATCTTTGCTCCAAGGGGCGGGCATCATTGCGCGGGCGCAAAGTCAGTAGTAGTTTATTGTTGGCTCATAAATTAAGTTATTTCGGCCGCAGAGGGACTCGATGAAGCGTCGCGATTTTCTGACTTACGCCAGCATGGTTTCCGCGGGCTTCACGTTACGAAAGGCGGAGCGGTGGTTTCCGCAGAGCACCGCGCCGGATGGTTGGCGCACCTTTGAGGTGACCACGCGGGTGGAAGTTTTGAAGCCGTCGGGCGTCACGCGGATCTGGATTCCGACCGCGCTAATTGGGGACACGCCATTTCAAAAGACGATTGAGAATACCTACAACGCCGATGGCGGCAAGGTGCAACGAATCTCCACCGCTCCCCAAGCGATGGGAGTCATCGCGGCGGAATTCCCGGACGGCGCCAAGCCGGTGTTGGTGGTGAAGAGCCGGGTCGCCACCAAGAACTATGCGGTGGATCTTTCCGCTCCTCGAAACGCGGACCAGGCGATACCGGCGGACGTGAAATATTTCCTGGAACCGACCAAACTGGTGCCGACCGACGGCATCGTGAAATCAACCGCGATCGAAATTACCAGCGGCGCAAAAACCGAGGTGGACAAAGCGAGGGCGATCTACGAGTGGATCGTCGAAAACACCTACCGTAATCCCAAGACGCGCGGCTGCGGCCTGGGCGATATCCGTTTCATGCTGGAGACCACGGACCTTGGCGGGAAGTGCGCCGACTTGAACGCGCTGTACGTTGGTCTGGCGCGCGCGTCTGGCCTGCCGGCTCGCGACGTGTACGGAATCCGCGTGGCCCAATCCGAGCTGGGCTACAAGAGCCTCGGTCCCTCCACCGAAATCGTAACCAAGGCGCAGCACTGCCGCGCCGAGGTGTATCTGACCGGCTACGGCTGGGTGCCGGTGGATCCCGCGGACGTGCGCAAAGTGGTGCTGGAAGAGCCGCCCGGCAATCGTCCGCTGGATGACGACATGGTGAAACGCGCGCGCATGCGGCTGTTCGGTTCGTGGGAGATGAACTGGATGGCTTATAACTTCTCGCACGACGTGGCGCTGCCCGGTTCGAGCGGCGCGCCTATTGGCTTCTTCATGTATCCGCAGGCGGAGACGGCCGGCGGCCGGCTCGACCCTCTCGATCCGGATGGATTCAAATACGAGATCACTTCGAAAGAAACTGCGGCTGCCAACGGATAACGGACACTAGATTCCTGATCTGGTTCGCCGCCGCAGCCGGTACCAGGCGCACCACCGCCATCGCCCCACTAGCGACGCTGCTTTATTTCATCAGGCATCAGGCAGAAAGACTTGCAGGTACAATCGAATTTATGGACACCACGACGAAAGTGCGACTGACGGAAACGGTTAAGGCGGGTGGTTGTGCGGCGAAATTGAGTCCGGCGGCGCTGGATGCGGTGCTGCCGACTTTGACCCGGCAACATGACCCGAAGGTGTTAGTGGGCTTCGATACGGCCGATGATGCCGGGATATATCAAATTTCGCCGGAGCTGGCGCTGGTGCAGACCGTCGATTTTTTTACGCCG
>PMHK01000253.1 GCA_003156635.1 Acidobacteriota bacterium
CCGAACATCCTGCAGCAGAATCTGGGGCCGCTGGAGAAATATCAGAATGACGATTGGCGCGGCACGGTTCAAAAAGGCGATTACGTTACCGGCTTGATTACCAGCGTCGCGCCGACTTTCGCGTCGGTGAAAGTTGGACAGTACCGCGCCATGCTTACTCCCGCGGACTTTGCCTGGACCGGCCACAAATCTCCGGAGCAATTTTTGAAGGCGGGCGACCTGGTGTGCCTGGCGGTGAAAGAAGTTTCGGGGATCACGATTCGAACGGAGTTGGACCAGGTTCCAGAGGCGCAAGCGGCGCTGCTGGCGATCGATAATCCCACAGGCGACATTAAGGCGATGGTGGGCGGATACGATTTCGAGACGTCGAAATTCAATCGCGCGACGCAGGCGCTGCGGCAGACCGGAAGCTCGTTCAAGGTATATGTGTACGCGCAAGCGCTGGAGACGGGGCTGACTCCTTTCGACGTGGTGGTGGACGAGCCAGTCTCGTTCCGCAGCGGCGGGCAGAATTATTCACCGCGCAACTACGACAATAAATTCGAAGGACGAATCACGTTGCGTCGGGCGCTGGCGGATTCGCGCAATGTGCCGGCGGTGAGGCTGCTGGAACACGTCGGGGTGCAGAACGTAATCGATCTGGCGCGGAAATTTGGAATCGAGAGCCCGCTGCCGCCGTATCTGCCTCTGGCGCTGGGCGCGGCGGACCTGACTTTGATGGAGCACGTGTCGGCGTTCACGGTGTTCCCGGATGACGGAATTCATATCGAGCCGCATTACATTAAGCGGGTGACGTCATACGACGGCGCCGTATTGGAAGAGCCGCGGCCGAAAGTGACCGACGTGATTCCGCCGGAGACGGCGCGAACCATGGTGGCGATGCTGGAAGAAGTGGTGCAGTTCGGAACCGGCGTGCGCGCGAAGGAACTGGGCAGGCCGTCGGCAGGGAAGACTGGGACGACCAACGATTTTACGGATGCGTGGTACATCGGATTCACGCCGCAACTTACCGCGGGCGTGTGGGTGGGGAACGACGACAAGCGCGTGACTCTGGGAAAAAAGGAAACTGGCGCGAAAGCGGCGCTACCGATCTGGCTCCAATTCATGCAAATCGCGACGCAGACAACGCCGAGTGAGAATTTCCCGAATGTTTTGCCGCTGGAAAAAGTCGCGATTGGAAAACAGGTCCAGGTCGACGTAGCGGATACAGCGCCGCCGGCGGATGCGGCAGAACAAGGGCTGCAGGAAAAGGCCGTGCCGGTGCAAACGCCGGCGGTTCCCAAGCCAGCGCCGAAATTGCCAGACCCCACGCATACGGGCGCGCAAAACGGTGGGCCGCCACCTTCGTAGAGACTTGCACCGAGAGTTAGCGAATTGCTGAACAATTGAAATTCAGAAAGGATCCCACCCCAGTGGTTTCAATGGCAGTCTTCTGCCCGCATCGACCAACTGCAATTTGCGATTGCGGGTAATTTCGCCGATCGCTACCAAATGCGAATGATGGGGGGCTTGCCGAATCTTCTTTTCGTCGCGAGGTGAGACCGTAAAGAGCAATTCGTAATCGTCCCCGCCGTGCAGGGCCATTTGCAGAGGATCGAGTTTACGTTTGGCAAGCTTGGTCGCAGCGGCCTGAGGGATGATCACGCAGGGAATTTTGTCGGCCCAGACCCGGGCGCCGCCGCTGCTCGCGGCGCAGAGCCGGGTCAAGTCCGTAGAAAGGCCATCGGAAATATCCATCATCGCGGTGGTGAGATGATTTTGGGCAAGCCATTCGCCGAGGGCGAGCTGAATTTTGGGATACAAATGCGGTTGCACCGCGGCGCGAAATCTAGGATTTCGTGCTTCGCCGCCGAGCACGAGTTCGAGGCCGAGTTGCGCGCGGCCGAGTTTTCCGCTGACATATATAAGGTCGCCGGGCCGAGCGCCGGAACGCGGTATGGCGCGACCTCGTGCAGCTTCACCGACGACGGTGATGCTGATCGAGACCGCTGCGGCTGTGGTTGTGTCGCCTCCGATAGCGCTGATCCGGAGTTCCCGAGCCGCACGCGCCATGCCCTTTAGAAAATCATCGAGCCAATCGGAAGTCAGATTCTTAGGTAGAGCTAACGTCAGCAGAAAATAGCGCGGAGTTGCGCCCATGGCGGCCAGATCGCTGGTGGCGCGCGCGAGTGATTTGTAGCCGACCGAATCCGCAGGATGCGTTTTCAATCGAAAATGGGTGTTTTCCACGAACGCGTCGGTGCTCAGCACCAGGTCGGTTTTGCCCGACGGCGAAAGTATCGCGGCGTCGTCGCCAGGTCCGAGGCGAACCCAAGAGGAAGCCGGAGCACGTCTAGGCTTACCTGTACTGGCAGGACCACGACGGGAGTTTTTCGGTGGCCTCAAGTCTGACCGCTTGAATGACGAAACATCAATAGAAGGTAATGCGCGAAGGATTTTTTCGACCAGTTGGCTTTCTTGTTTCATCCTGAACTTTCGGCCAGTTGCGCCGCCCACAGACATTAGGTAAATTTCAGTAGAGAAGGAAGAGGAATCGTGGCCATGGGTCTTAGGTAAGTCTTTTCGATTCATGGCCAGCCTGTGGAAAACGTAAGTTAGCGGTTGACCATTGGAGCAGGCGATGGCTAGAATCCAAAGGTTTTGCGATTCGGTATCGAAGTGAGACACTGAGGAATCGGCGAGTTGCGGTCGGGGGACTGCAGCGTTCAGCCATANNATGCGGAGGCTGCGTGTGCCGTTTTATGTCTTGCACGCGCTGGCGATACTCGCGGTGGTCGGCGGGGTAACCGTACTGGCGGCGACTGGATCGTATTCGCGCATGCTATGGAAGGCGTCGAGCTACAACTCGTTGCGGCGCGAGCAGGACGCGTTGAAGCAACAGTACAAGGTTTTGCAAGTGGAAGTGAAAGATACGAACCAGCGGCTCGATTCGCTGCAGTCACTCGCGAGCGAAGTGGCCATGGCTTACGGAATAACCCGGTTCAAGGAAACGCCCTTCGCGTTCAGCGATGACGGCGCGCAGAGCGAGGTCGACTACCAGGATTCGGTGGACGAATTCAGCTACCTGGAGAAGAATGCTACGGCGGTGGCCATGTCGAGCAACGGCATGCGCCTGCTGCCTGCGGCGCAGTTGAGCAGCCTGGGAGTGGTGCCGACGCTCTGGCCGGTGAAGGGCGAAATTACCGGACATTTCGGCGAGCGGCTGGATCCGTTCAGTGGTGAAGGCGCTTTCCACGCGGGGATGGATATTGCGTCGCATTATGGCGATCAGGTTCGCGCGACGGCGGACGGAGTAGTTAGCGTGGTGGATCAGCGCGCGGGATACGGCCGACTGGTGGTGATAGACCATGGATTCGGCGTGACGACATGGTACGGGCACCTTTCGAGGTTCAACACGCAGACCGGAATGCACGTGAAGCGCGGAGATGTGATCGGATATGAAGGTGCGAGCGGCCGGTCGACTGGCCCGCACTTGCACTACGAAGTTCGAATCTACAACACGCCGGTTAATC
>PMHK01000109.1:0-14301 GCA_003156635.1 Acidobacteriota bacterium
TCCGTTCGATTCATACTCGCGCGCATCCGCCATCGTTCGATTCATGTTCGTCTCCTACGAAGTGGAAATGCAGCGGAGTGGCCAAATAACCGGGCGATCCGTTACTCAGTCCACAAGACTTACTCCATTCCAGAAAGCCCGATCAGCGTGGGGGTGTTCCGTGAGCGAAAAAACGTGCGGAGGTGAAACAGAAGTTTTGGCGATGCGGCGGCGGGTTTTCGCCGCCTAGCCCCAGTGCGATCCCGGATACAGCCCCGCCAGCGCAAACCGGAATATATAAGGGAACATCTTGTCGTACACATACCAGGCCAGCAGCAGCCCGATCATCCCGAACCCTTGCGACCGCGACCAGTTCAAGAATCGCAGCGCCGATTCTCCATTCATGAAAATCGTGATCCCGGTATTTCCATCCAGCGGCGGCACCGGCAGCAAATTGAACGTCCCCAGCAGCAAGTTCAAAACGAAGACAATGCTCAAAAAAGTCGCCGCAAATCCCGCCAGTCCCGGCCCAACCGGTTGAACCACCTGGGTGAAACTCACAGAATCGGGCATGGCGAACACATGGAAAAATATCCCGGCTCGAATCGCAACGGCCGAGAGCAGCACCAAAGTGAAATTCGCCGCCGGACCGCCCAGCGCCATCCACGCCGCCCGCCGCGGATACCGTTGTTGCCACGCCGGATCGTACGGTGCGCTGGCCCACCCGATCATCCAGTGCGCGACAAAATAAGAAAGAATCGGCACCACTACCAATCCAAACGGTTCGCGCTTGATGTGCGGCAGCGGATTCAGCGTCACCTGCCCGCCGTGAAACGCCGTCGAATCCCCGCCCAGCTTCGCGATCAGCGAGTGCGCCCCTTCATGGCAGGTCGTCGAAAAAAGAAAGACGATGTACCACATCACGCCCAGAATCAAAAAATCCGGCGTCAGCTCTCCCGGCCCAGCCATCCACCAGGCCGCCAAGGAAGAAACAGACCAATGCGCCAGATCAGCCGCATGAAATGGCAATACGAATCCGCTGGGATAGAAATGTACCAAACGCGAGAGAGTAAAGAGTGGCATGCCGCCGCTAAGACTAAAGCCCACGCGCCATCCGCGCAAGCGGCAGCATCGCTTTTGTGCTATTCCGCGCCTAGGAGCTTTTCAAGTCCGGTTTTGCGTCAGCCAGATTCATCGGCCAAGAGAACCTCGATTACAGCGGCATGCCAAAGAAAGAACGCTCGGTCGGCATTTCGTTCGCTAGGTTTTTCGTCCCTTGGAGGTGATCGCCCGGACGATTACCGTAAGTCCCGAGAAAAGAAAAAGCGCGGCAACCGGAAGGTAGGCCAGCGCGACGGTTTTGTCGGCCATTGGACCGGCGGTCAGGCCCATGATGCCGAACAATTGAGGGAACGCTCCCGACAGGATAAATATTGCCGACCCGCAAAATAGCAATCCTACCAGCACGAACCCGATTCGCTGGACACCGCTGAGTGGCCGGTCGCCGCGAATGAGCCGTCCGTAAAACACGTGCTGTGTCGAGGGGCAGCACATTACTCTGGCGGGAAATCATATCCGCATCGGAATCTCGTCGAGCGGTGTCGTCGCTTGCCAGTTCTGTTTGTCGATTCACCATGGCGCAAGCGTACCACTGCGGCATGTGACGTCCGGCTTAACCTGCCGCCGCGTGTCTTGATTTTCAAGGGGGCCCGCCCTTGGATTTGTGAAGGGGTCGGGATTTGCCTTAGGTCGTTCCGTGCGCCTTTCGAATCTGCGAAGAACGCGGGACTTCCGCTCAACTCTGCGAAAAAAACGAAGATGGCTCCGGGGCCTGGACTCGAACCAGGATTCTAGGCTCCAAAGGCCCATGTGCTACCAATTGCACCACCCCGGAATGGGAACAAAATTGTAGCAGAGACCCCGCCGATTTGTTAATCCACGCTGGCCCACGCACTCTCATCGCCGCGCCACGCAATTCTGGTCCGCCCCAAGGATTGCCGCCGCATCCTCAATTTGTTAGGCTTCTGAAGCTCCACACACCAGCGAAACGGCGGAGAGATGTCCGAGCGGTTTAAGGAGCACGCTTGGAAAGCGTGTGTAGGAGAAATCCTACCGTGGGTTCGAATCCCACTCTCTCCGCCATAATTTTTGGTCCCCAACGAATCACCGTCTCTCGGCGGTCCGCCTCTGTCCTTCTTGGTAATTTCATTGGAGCGCTTTTCCATTCCGGCCCGTCTGAACGAGCGCGTAATCATGGCGTCAGCGCGGGCTCACGAGCAAAAGAAAGCTCTTGACACTTCGCTTTTTGTTCGCCTAAGATGCGGCTGCGAATCGGCAATTACTTTGACGGAAGAGGAGAACGACTATGACCATCGGCCAATCATTGCTGCCTGAATTCGATCAGGAAATGCAGAGCACCCGCAAGGTCCTCGAAGGCGTTCGAGACGACAAGTGGACTTGGAAACCGCACGAGAAGTCCGGCACGCTCGGCTGGTACGCGCTGCACATCGCCACCCTTCCGGGCTGGACCACCATGACCCTCACCAGCGACGAGCTGGACTACGCGCCGGTAGGGAAGCCCGCCTACGAGCCGCCTAAGGTCGAAAATCGCGCCCAGGCACTCGCCGTATTCGATAAGGAATCCAGCGAAGCTCGCGCCGCTTTGGCGAAAGTCAGCGATGCCGACATTCTGAAAAATTGGAAGCTGCTAGCGGGCGGCCAGGAAATCTTCACCATGCCCCGCGTGGCCGTGTTGCGGGGAATGGTCATGAACCACCTGATTCACCATCGCGGCCAACTCACTGTGTATTTGCGGCTGCTCGGTGTGCCGGTACCGGGTCTCTACGGTCCCAGTGCCGACGAGACCATGTCGGCATCGGCGTAGCAGTCCCGCCGGAGCCCAAACTATCTAGTTGAAGCGGCGCGCGCCGTTCGGTACGCCTTCCAGCACTCGCAACAGCGGCTGCTTGTTGCAGTCTTCCTGGAAAGCGGTGGCTTTCTCGCGGTCGTCAAACGCCACCAACAGCGTCAGGCTGGAAAAGTCTTCCTTGGTGTCGACCCGTAGGGCGCCAAACGACTTTGCCGCCTGCGCCACGATCGCCTTGCGGCGACCTACTTCGCCCGGATTTGTGGCGCTGGCGAAGATTTTCAAAACAATTTTGTCGGCCATTAATGTGCCCCTCACCCCTCCATTTTCGGGTTTGGGGTAGAGGTCAGTCTGCCTGTTCTTCGGGGCAGTTGTGTCGTTGCGGTACATTTCGGGCGAAAGATACCAACCCCAGCGGATTGCTGATGGGTCGTTACGGAACAACCACTTTACTTGATTATTGTCGCGGGCCGCGGCTCGCCCGAGCCTTCGGTGAGGGCGCGAATTCCATCGACCGGAACATTTTCGAAGCGCTCCACCAGTCCGCTCGGCCAGCGCACTTCGACATAGTCGATGTGCGTCGCCGCGCCCAAACCAAAATGCACCCGCAGATCGTTCTGCGAAATGTAGCTCGACCCGCTGCGGACTTCGTCGACGTGATCGCGGTCGCCCGCATGCACCGTGATCTTCGCCCCGATGCCGTCGCGATTTGATTTCGTGCCGATCAGCCGCAGTGCGATCCAGTGATTCGGTGAGCGCACCGAATTCACCAGCAGGCTCGGCGTCTGGTTCATGTTGTTGGTCACGATCGCGATTTGCCCATCGTTCCACAAATCGCCCACGGCCATGCCGCGCGATGCCGCCGGCGTAGTGATCCCCGGACCGGCCTCCGCCGTCACATCGGTGAACGTTGCGTCTCCATTGTTGTGATACAGCAGCCGCGATTCGTTGTAGTCGCTGCCCAGATGAAATCTATCCACTTCGGGATAAACGTGCCCGTTGACCATCACCAGGTCCGGCCAGCCGCCATTGTCGAAATCGAAAAACATCGTACCCCAACCGAGATACTGCATGTGCTTGCCCAAGCCGGCGCCACGGGTCACGTCGGTGAATTGCCCGTCGCCGTCGTTGCGATACAGCGTCGGCGTATCCTCCGAAAAATTCGTTTTGAAAATATCCGGCCGCCCGTCACCGTTGTAATCGCCCACCGTCGCGCCCATGCCGGCCTGCTCGCGCCCATCTTCGTTAAACGCGACGCCCGCGGTCAGCGCTTCGTCGGTAAACGTGCCGTCGCGATTGTTGTGATACAGAATGCTCGGCTGGCTGTCGCAGGCCACGAACATATCCGGCCAGCCGTCGTCGTCATAGTCGAGTGTGGCCACGCTGAAGCAGAATTTTCCGTTGGTTCGGTCGATATGCGCGGCCTTGCTGACGTCCCGGAATTTCCCACCGCCCAGATTCTGGTACAAAATATTTTCCGCGCCTTCCAGGCCCCGCGGCCCGCACATCACCGGCGTGCCTTTCCACATGCAATTCGATCCCGAACCCGGCGCCTGCGCCGTGGCCGGTTTGAAATCCACGTAGTTCGCCACCATCAGGTCGAGTTTTCCGTCGCGGTTGTAATCGATGAACGCGCAGCCCGTGCCCCACGCCTTGCCGGTTCCGGCGACGCCCGCCTGCGCACCGACCTCGGTAAATTTTCCGTGATCGTTGTGGTACAGCCGGTTCTTACCGTAGTACGTCACGTACAAATCTTCCCAGCCGTCGTTGTCGTAATCGCCCACGCACACGCCCTGGCCCCAACCGCTCGCCGCGAGCCCAGCCGCCACCGTCACGTCGGTGAACGTGCCGTCATGATTGTTGTGGTACAGATGATTGGTCGGCGCCTTTCCCGGCGGAAATCCTTCCAGCGTCGAGCCGTTGACCAGAAAAATATCCGGCCACCCGTCGTTGTCATAGTCAAAAATCGCCACGCCCGTGCCAGTCGTTTCGATGATGAATTTCTTGGTGTCGACCCCGCCAAAAACGTTCTGCATGTTCAGCCCGGCTTTTTTAGCGATATCCGTGAAATTCGCCAGCGGCTTGGCCGCCACCGCGGTCCGGCCTGGCGTTTCTTGAGGCACAGTTTTTTCCGCCGAATTCGCCGGCGCTTGCGCCAGCGCGCTCCCGGCAAATGCGCTGGCCACCAGCAGAACCAACACCGTCCCGCTTCCGCGGGGCCAGCGCCAAAACGCAAAAATCCCAGCCAGACCCATTCGCTTGCCGCGAATCGGGCCTGACCGGGATCTCAGAATCAATCTACCGTGCTGTTGCCTACTCAGCCGTTTCCGCAATTAATTCGCGCGCTTCACGTCGACGCATTCGCGCCCGCTGTACAGCACGTAACTCCCCGGCGTAGCGCCGGCCACCACCTGCAGCGGCACCGCGTGCCGCATGCCGTCGTCATGTCGTGAGTCGATGCTGAATATGTCGTGCGCGCCCAGGTCCATCACCACGAACTTTCCATCCTTCAGCCAGCCAATCCCGTACGCACCCGCCGGCAGCTTGGTCCCGCCAATCTCCAGCGCGACCTCGCTCAGAATGTACGCCTGATATTTTTCCTTGATTGCCGTCGAGTACCCGGAATTATCGACCAGCGCCGCCAGGAAATACATGCCGTCCGCGAATTTCACGCCGCCTGCGTTGCGCAGCTGCGCCGCCGCCGTTTTACCGCGGAAGAAAACCTTATCGGGAAAAAGCGCCGGCGTAATTTCGGCGGCCTTGAGTACCGTGTCCTGGCCCGCCTTCGCCGTCTGCGCCATCGCCCTCGGCGACCCCAAAGAACCAGCCACTACCAGCATCAGCAAACTCAAAATGGTCACACGCATCCGCATGAATCCTCCAGAACCGCGCGTCCATCGTACTTCACTCGAATTGCTCTCGGCAAGAATCGCTGAGCAAAAACAAAATGCGCTCGATTTCCGCCGGGGCTTGCGCATCTGTTATCCATCACAGCAACCGCGCGTTGACCCGCTTTTCGATTGCGTCTACCATCATCGTGTTACACCCCCTTCCCGTTGTTCCGGGCGCTCGCTGTCCTGGGCGAAATAACCCACAACGAATCCAGTTGTTCAAAGAGGTCGCGGACGTTTGCCGCGGCGTCACGCCATCGCGATTCTTATTTTCGCGTCGCGCGCGCCGCCGAACACGCCACTTCGCCCGAGGACATCCAATCGATGACCAACCTCCAGAACCCACTCGAAACTTCGCGGAAGCTGAATATCCTCCTCACCGAAGACAATCTCGTGAACCGCGTGCTGGCCCAAAAACTCCTACAGAAATTTGGCCACTCCGTCACTCTGGCCAATAACGGCAAAGAAGGCGCCACCCTCTGGGAGGCCAACCAGGCCAGCCAGTTCGACGTGATCCTCATGGACATTCCGATGCCGCTGATGGACGGCCTGCAAGCCACCGCTTACATCCGCGCGAAAGAAAAAGAACAGTCGCTCGCGTCGGAATCATCGCCCGAACTCGTCACGCCCGTGCACATTCCCATCGTGGCCATGACCGCCACGCCATGAAAGGCGATCGCGAACGTTACTTAGCCGGGGGCATGGACGGCTACGTTTCCAAGCCCATCAATTCCGCCGAGCTCGAAAGAGTGATCCAGTCCGTCGTCGACCAATTTCCGTCGGGCTCGCGCGTCATTGCCGCCCCGGCCACCAAAATCCAGGGCGCCCCGAATCCAGATGTAACGGACACCGCCGGGCCGGGAATTGCCGAAGCCGAAATCCTGGCGCGTTTCGACGGTGATGTCGAACTGGTTCGCGAACTGGCCGGGATGTTCCTCGACGAATGTCCAAAATATCTGGGCGACATTCGCGAAGCCATCAACAGCGGAAACGCGAAGGGTCTCGAACACTCCGCGCATACACTGAAAGGCTCGGTGGGAAATTTTTCAACCAAAGACGCGCACGCCTCCGCCCTGCAACTTGAAATCCTCGGAAGGCTAGGATCGATCGATGGCGCCGCGGAAATCCTGCAGAAGCGGGAGGAACAACTGGAGCGTTTCAATCGAATACTGGGCAACATGGCTAAGGAAACCGTACACCGCGCTCAGTGACCTGAGTCGCCGCCTCATCCCCAACCCAAAGAACTTTCAGGCCAGCAGATTTTTCGCTGCCATCAATTCCGCATTCAGAATCGCCGCGCCCGCCGCCCCGCGAATCGTGTTGTGCCCCAGAATCACAAATTTGTATCCGAGCACTGGGCAGACGCGCAGTCTCCCGACGTGCACCACCATCCCGCCGTCGCGCTCCACATCCAGCCGGGGCTGCGGCCGGTTGACCCCCTCCAGATAAATAATCGGTTGCGGCGGCGCGCTCGGCAGCTTCAATTCCTGCGGTTCTCCGCTGAAATTCTTGAACGCCGCCAGAACTTCGTCGCGCGTCACCGGCTTCTCGAATTCTACCGAAATCGCTTCGGTATGCCCGTTCACCACCGGCACCCGCGTCGTCGTCGCGCTTAGCGTCATAGGATGCGGCGCCACGCCGTTCCCATGCAACTGTCCCAGAATCTTCCGCGTTTCCGATTCGATTTTTTCTTCTTCGCCGTCGATGAAGGGAATCACGTTCGCGGTCGCATCCAGCGACGCCACGCCCGGATATCCCGCGCCTGAAAGCGCCTGCAAAGTCGTCACCAGCACGCGCTTCGGCTGAAATTTCCGCAACGCCGCCAGCGCGATCGACAAGAACATCGTCGAGCAATTTGGATTCGTAACAATTGCGCCTTTCCGGTTTTCTTTTTGTCGCTGCGCCGGCAGCAAACCCAAATGGTCCGGATTAATTTCCGGAATCAGCAGCGGCACCAGCGGATCCATTCGATGATTTCGCGAATTACTCAGCACGATGTGCCCGGCGGCCGCAAAATCCGCCTCGGCCTGCCCGGCAATCGATGAATCCAACGCCGAAAATACCAGCTTCGGCCCAATCCCCGGGCGCAGCTCGTCCACCGACAAACCCGCAGCCTCAGCCGGCGTCACCGACGGCAAACGCCAGGCCAAATCTCCGTAACGCTTGCCCGCGGACCGTTCACTCGCCGCCAGCCAAGTGGTCCGGAACCACGGATGCCCATCGAGCAGCGCAATGAATTGCTGCCCGACGGTGCCCGTCGCGCCCAGAATTCCTACTTCGATTTTGGCTTTCAAAGGCACGTTAGGTTTTTCGACCGCCACCGCGGCCGATTCTTCAATTTTACTGGGCACTGACCGCCACCGCCTTCGTTGATTTCCGTTCGATTTCCAGTTGCGCAAGCCCTTCCAGCAAATCTTCCACCAGATCCTTCGCATTCTCGCATCCCGGCGACAATCGAATCAACGTATCCGAAAGCCCCAGCTCCGCCCGCGCTTCCGCCGGAATTGACGCGTGCGTCATCGTCGCCGGATGGCACAGCAAAGATTTCACTCCGCCCAAACTTTCCGCCAGCGTGAAATATCGCCGCGATTTTACAAACGACACCACGTCCGCCACCGTGCCGTCGATCTCGAACGAAACCATCCCACCAAATCCGGTCATCTGCTTCTTCGCAATCGCGTGCCCAGGGTGATCCGGCAAACCCGGAAAATAAACCTGCTTCACCAGCGGATGGCCGTACAGAGCATTTGCAATCGCGGTTGCGTTTTCGGCGTGCCGCTCCATCCTCAATTCTAAGGTTTTGAGCCCGCGCAACGTGAGCCAACAATCAAACGGCGACGGCACGGCTCCGGTCGCGTTCTGCAGAAATTTGATCGGCTCGAAAACTTTCAGATCCTTGGCCATCGCCGCGCCCTGAATCGTGTCCGAGTGTCCGCCGAGATATTTCGTCACGCTGTGCACCACGATGTCCGCGCCCAGCTCAAACGGCTGCTGAAAATACGGCGTCGCAAACGTGTTATCCACCACCACCAGCGCGCCCTTGGCGTGCGCCAGCCGCACCGTTTCCACAATGTCGTAAATCAGCAAACGCGGATTCGTCGGCGTCTCGATCCAGACCAGCTTGGTCTTGCTGGTAATCGCTTTTTCCAGCGCCTCCAGATTCGAAACGTCGAACTGCTTGATCGTCACCCCAATCGGCTGGTACACCTTGTTCAAAATCCGGTAGGTCCCGCCGTACACGTCGTTCGGAATCACGATTTCGTCGCCCGGCCGCAGATACGCTTGCAGCACGGCATTCTCCGCCGCGAGTCCCGAAGCGAACACCGCCGCGTATTCCACGCCCTCCAACTCGGCCAAAATAGTTTCCAGCCGCTGCCGCGTGGGATTATTCGTGCGCGAATAATTGAATCCCTTATCCTCGCCCGGGCCCTCCTGTTCGTAGGTCGACGTCTGAAAGATCGGAGCGATCAACGAACCCGTTTCCGGCTCCGATGGCTGCCCTGCATGGATCGTCTTGGTTGCGAATTTCATGGTCTTGCTCCTCGTCGTAAAAAATTCTCGTCCAAAAATCTCAATCGCGGCCCGGTAAAACTCAAAAGTCCCTTAACGGCGCGCGCCCACCGCGGTTTGCTCTCGCTCCACCGCATCCGCTCCCGCCAGCGCCTGCGCGATTCGGCTCACCGTCGTATTCCGTCGCACGCTGCGAATCACCAGCGGCAAGGCGCAACGCGCCGCCGCTTCGATCGCTTGGCGCTGAACCAGATTGCAGCCCTCCGCCGCCATTGAAATCGCCTGTTCGAAACTCAGGAAGGGAATATGTCGAGCGGCCGAATCTTGATGCGGGTCAGCGGTGAAATATCCCGGAACATCTTTGATCAGCTCGCAGCGACAGGCCCGCAAGCCTTCGGCCAGCAGCACCGCCGTCAAATCCGATCCGCCGCGTCCCAACGAAACGATTTGGCTCGCCGCGTTCGTCGCAAAAAAACCGGGCACCACGGCCACCGGGAAGTCCGCCAGAACTCCGGCGAGTCTGCCGGCATTCAAACGGATATGTCCGGCCTCCCGCACCGTTTCCGGCAGGGTCAGCCCGGCTTCGTGAATGTTTAACGGCGCAGCGTGAACGCCCAGCGCTTCCAGATGCAGCGTCAACAACGCCACCGATCGAATCTCGCCGGTGGACCACAACAAATCTCGCGCCGCGGAATTAGGTTCGCGATGAATTTTCCGGGCCGAGCGCTCCAGCGAATCGGTCGCGCCTTCCTGCGCCGACACCACGACCACGAATCGCTCTTCAGGATTCGCCCGCAACATGCTGCGCACGAAAATCGCCGCGCGGCGATAGGCCCCGGCGTTGATCAGAATCGACCCGCCGATTTTCACCACCGCGATCTCGCGTCCTCGCGCTGGTTCTAAACTTTGCGACGAACCCTGCGGCATATAGATGTGCATCCTCCCAAGGAAGCCTCTGGCTTCACTTGTGCGTCAGCTTCTCCGTCGGCCGGCCTCCAATGCATGAGGTTCGACCAATAGAGTGCGCTTCCTTAATAAGCTCGCATTCCGCATATGCGGATGCAGCTTCGCTCGACTTAAGTTGGGAGTTGAATCTTCAATGACCGGGAACCCGGTCGATCGAGGATCTTATCTCTCCCCATCGGGCAGGAATTAGCACCTTGGCGACCGCGCCAGGTTGCTGTGGCTTCGTAGGGCCTGTCCCCTCTGCCACTCTGGATAAGCGCTGCTGTGAAGCAGCAAGCCAAGAATAGCAAAACCTAATCCGGAGTCAAGCGCGATTCACGCGAGCCATCGCCGCCAAACTCCAGCTTTCGCGTCGGGATCGCGAACCGCGCTGCCGTTGACCGCCATCGACCCTCGCCATGAATCATTCCGCACGCCAGCGTGGCAGCCCGACTCCTAGGCTTCGAGGAGAACCTTTGGAGTGCAGCGGCTTGCCGCCGCTTTCGACCAAGTCAGCCCACCACCAAATCGCTCAAGCGCGAAGCGCTTCCGCAAATCGAAATACCTGCAGCTCACTCCGTGACCTTCGGCCTTTCTCCGCATTTCTCTGTGGTAACCTTCCACTTTTTTGTCATGCCGCCCGCGGTTAACGATCCGCCCTGCTGTTCGACCGGCAGCGCCGACCCCCGTCCAGCCGTCACCCATGAGGAGCTTAACGACGAAGGATCTCTCTTCGATTTCCTCAGCCACACGCTTTCTGCGCCTCACCGCAGCTGTCCCACCTGCCCCGTTCCTGTCCTCGCGAACAGGTGTTTTCCTAGTCGCACCTCGAATCAAAACCGTAGACACACCCTTCGCCTATCGCCCAAACTTGTTGTAGAAGCTCTCTGCACTCCTTCGTCCTGGGGGGAACTAGGCGATGAAACTTAGCGCAATTCTATTGGGCACAATTCTGTTCGCGGCATTCTCCACCCCGGCGCAGACCAACTTCGCGCAGGTGTCTTTTGCGGCTCCCACATTCGGCGTAACTCCCGCCGTAGCCGCCGTTTCACCGCTAAATTCTGTCTCGCTGGCAGAGCCATTTGCGTCGTCGCCAGCCCTGCCTCCCGCTGCGATGCCGGCCCCCGAGCCAGTTCCGCAAGGAGTCCAGGGCGTCTTCGAGAAATACAGCTACGACGTCTACGCCGGCTACACCTTCTTTCGTTTCTATGAAGTTCCGGGCGTCGAATCCAGCATGAACGGCGTCAACGGTTCGTTTGTGTACTGGTATCACGATCGCATCGGCCTGGACGCGGAAGTCTTCGCCACCTACGGCAGCCAGCCCGGCCAGAATTCCTGGCTCGTTACCGGAGCCGTGGGACCCCGCGTGCGCTGGATCAAGCCCAAAGGGATCGATCTCTGGCTCCACGCCCTCGGCGGCGGTACCTACATCACTCCCCAAACGCCCTACGGCGGCCAGACTGCGATCAGCGCCATCGTCGGTGGCGGAGTTGACCTAAACGGCCATCACCGGCACATGGCTATCCGTATCGCGATTGACGGCGTCGCCAGCCACTACTTCCAGACGTTCCAGTTCAGCCCGAAGCTGTCGGCTGGCATCGTCTACAAATTCTAAGGCGACCCAGGGCAGGCCGTAGCCGACGCGTCTCGATTTTATGAATCGCCACCTGTAGCGGCGGGCTTCAGTCCGGCAGGCTTGGTTTTTGCTCTTCACCGAAGCGAGCCGCGGCCGAGCCACCATGGCAGATTTTCATCAAGCCATCATCTAGATGGAATTTCACGTGCTTATTCTTTCCGCGCCTGCCCCGAATGAATTCGGGCTGCATCTAAAGGCAGTAAACAGCAGCTTTTGCGCAGGCACCGGGCTCGTCACATGATCGAATCGCTAAAGCAGGCCAAACGCTTCCTTAGAATCCTCTTCGGATTCACCCTGCTCGCCATCGGCGCCATCATGATCCTCACTCCCGGCCCAGGATGGCTCACCATCATGCTCGGCCTCGGCGTCCTCGCCGCCGAATACGTCTGGGCGCGCCGCCTCCTCGACAAACTGAAAGAACAAGGCCTCCGCCTCCGCGACGTCTTCCTCCCCCGCACCCGCCCAGGCACGGGCCCAGCCTAATCCACCGAATTTCGCTCTCGCAGGGTTCGGCAACCAACCTCACCAACGCATCTCGATGGATGAACCGCCACCTGTAGCAGCGGGCTTTAGCCCGGCAGCTTTGCCTTTACGCTTGGATGACCGCTCACCTGATATGATTCGCCTTGGCACGCTCACACGATCAATTGGGAGACTTGCATGTCAACAGACTGGAAACCAAGATGGCAGGGTAAATGGGTGCTAATCACCGGCGCCAGCGCCGGCATCGGCCTCGAACTGGCCAAACTCCTCGCCGCCAACGGCGCCGACCTGGTCCTCACCGCGCGCCGCACCGACCGCCTGCAACAAATGGCCGCTGACCTGAAGTCCGCCCACAATGTCCAAATCGAAATCTGCCCCGCGGATCTCACCCAGCCCGAAGCTCCGCAGCAGATCTACAATTTCACCACCGCGAAAAAACTCGAAATTGAATTCCTGATCAACAACGCTGGCTTCGGCGCCTTCGGCTACGCCCACGAAATCCCCGCCGAAAAAATGTTGGAAATGATTCAGGTGAATTGCTCAGCGGTCGTCCATCTCACCCGACTTTACGTGCCGGCCATGGTCACGCGTCGTCACGGCGATGTAATGATCGTCGCCTCGCTCGCCGCTTTTCAGCCCCTGCCGTTCAATTCGGTCTACGCTGCCACCAAGGCCTTCGATCTGCTCTTCGCCGAAGGCATCGCCGAAGAACTGCGCCCCTCCGGCGTCAACGTCTGCGCCCTTTGCCCGGGCTCCACCAACACCGAATTTCAAAAGGTGGCCGACCAGCCCGATCGCGTTTTCCGTTCAGCCGAAACCGCCGAAAAAGTAGCGCGCGTGGGTCTGGAAGCGATGGCGGCAGGCAAGAGCTACATCATTTCCGGCTTCATGAATAATGTGATGAAGGAATCCCAACGGCTCGCGCCGCGCAGCTTGGTCAGCAGAATGGCCGCCAACATGATGCGTCCAGACAAATCCTGATAAGCTCCGCAGCCAAACCGTCACCTGTAATCACGACAAGAACGCCCACGCTGTTCGCGGTCTCTAGTTTTTTTAGTTGTCATCCCGAGCGNNAGCGAGGGACCTTGCTTTAACCGCCTTTGCGGTTGCACAGGGTTAGAAGTTTTGCCTTCGGTGTTGATCCAGAAATTCTGGGGGATGCGAGCTCTTACTTGGGCCAGGCGCGTAAAGCCGTCTGCGCCACGCGCCTCAATTCCGCCCGAGTCGCTCCGCTTTTCGCGCGCACNNATGCGCAACAGTAAAAACGAAACTCGCTAGATCGCCAGGATTCGCATCCGCGGGGAGGTCGCCTTCCGCTCTCGCCTGCTGTAAGCGTTTGCGCAGCGCAGTTTCAGCAGCCCGTCGCCGCGCTTTGAGTTCGCGCTGAATCGCCTCCGACTCATCGCCACCGGAAAGTGCCGCCGAAACCAAAAGACATCCCGCCGGGCTATGTGGATCGGCAATCGCGTCAACATTGCCCATCAGCAGTCGCTCCACCACCGCGCGCGCCGTCGGCTGGTTCAGCGCCTCCGTCGCAAACTCCGAAATCGTGCACGCATAGCGATCCAGCACTTTGCGAAACAGCTCTTCCTTGTTGCCGAATGTTGCGTACAGGCTGGGACGTTCAATCCCCATCGCCCGGGTCAAATCCGAAAGGGAAGCTCCTTCATACCCTTTCTTCCAGAAAACCTGCAGCGCCGCATCCAGGGCTTCAGTGGTGTCAAAACACCGCGGTCGCCCNNCGGCCGCCCGATTTTCGTGCGCCTACGGCCTTCATCTTCAGCAGCATACGCCTATTTTGTACCAAGCAGTAAAAAATATGAACCCTTCGCCCAGCCCGCCTCATCTTGTAGAGCACGGCATAATAGCGCCGCACAGGAGATCGCCTCAATGGCCCAGAAACTTGCAGGGAAAGTAGCAGTCGTCACCGGCGCATCGAAAGGTATTGGCGCTTCCATCGCCAAGCAACTCGCCGCCGAAGGCGCATCGGT
>PMHK01000109.1:14328-25459 GCA_003156635.1 Acidobacteriota bacterium
ACATCCTCGTCAACAACGCCGGAATTTACGAGTTCGCTCCGCTCGAAGCCGTCACCGAAGCCAGCTTTCACAAGATTTTCAATCTGAACGTGCTTGGTCTGCTGCTCACAACTCAGGCCGCGGCCAAACAATTTGGTGAAGGCGCCAGCGTGATCAACATTGGCTCGGCCGTCAGCAGCATTACGCCTCCGNNCTCGCCAAGGAACTCGGCGCGAAGAAAATTCGCGTGAATTCCATCAATCCCGGCATCGTCCAAACGGAAGGGACCCAGTCCGCGGGTTTCATCGGCTCCGACTTCGAGAAGGCGCTCGTCTCCCAGACTCCTCTCGGCCGCGCCGGTCAACCCGACGACATCGGTGCCGTCGCCGTCTTCCTCGCTTCCGACGATTCGCGCTGGCTCACCGGCGGCCAAATTATCGCCTCCGGCGGCCTGCGCTAATCCGCTAACGCAAATACAAAACGGNNACGAGGGATCTCTCTTCGATGTAGCTCGACTCAATTTTCTAGTGCGTCATGATCCGCACAAAAAGATCGTCAAATTTCTCCTCGTCCACTTCCATTTGCACGCTCGCCGGATTCAAGTGCGCCGGCGGAACCAAATGGCTCGCCCACTTTACCCGGTCCGGCGGGTTGGGCCCGCTGTAAGGCAAAAAGAACTTCGGCATCCCATCCGGCTGTTTCCAGACCATGGTGTAACCGTATTTCGGCCCATGGCTGATGTCGACATCCAGATACATCGTCTCCGATTTCTTGATCACCGCCGGATCGATCAGCGACGCCACCATCACTTCGTCCCACATCATCGACCACATCGACGTCCCCGCCGGTGGCGGAGCATCCAAATAAATTTTCTTCACGTGCTCCGCCAGCGGCCCGCCCGCCTTCACGATACGCTCCATCAGCGCCGCGCTCGACCACGCCTGGGCCCCGGCCTCGAACGGACTCACCACGATTTCCTTCCACGGCTCGTGCAATACAATCGACGCCGCCTCCGGATCCCACCACCAATTCAGTTCCGGCCCGCCGTCCGAACTTCCGCCCATGATGTAAATCGCCTTCACCTGCGCCACGATCGTCGGATCCATCCGCACCGCCACCGCAACATTCGTCAGCGGCCCCGCGCAGTACAGCACCACCTCGCCCGGGTTCGCGTGAATCGTGTCGATGATGAAATCCGCCGCGCGCCCCGCCCGCGCCTTCACCTTCGGATATCCGCCCGGCGGCGCCCAGGTCTCGCTCGCCTTCGGCGCATCCGGATTGAACGATCCGTGCCATCCGACGTACGACCCGTGCAGCGCTTCGCGCAGTTCCACCTCGCGTGGCGTATTCACCAGAGGATTTTCCGCGCCTTTGATCACCGGCACATCCGTCCGTCCCGCCTGCTCCGTGGCCCACAAGGCAAAAACCGTCGCTGGCTCGACCCACTGGTCGCCGCTGACCGTCGTGATCCCCAGCAAATCAATTTCCGGCGCGCGTAGCAGCATCAGCAACGAAAGCAAATTCGTTCCCTGCGGCCCGCCGCTATCCTGATCCGCAATCACTTTGATTTTTTTCTGCTGGCCAGACAAGGAGGGAACCACGAAAAACGTCGCAACCAGAATGCACAGCGCTGCGCAGACCAGGGCCCGAGAATGCACTTTCAATTTTGACGCTCCGTGGGTCGTAAACCTCTTCGTCACGAGCGACGAACTATTCTTCGTCGTCCGTCTGCGCCTTCACCAGCCGCTCGATCACCGCCATATCTTCCAGCGTCGTCGTATCGCCCGACACCGCGCCCTTCGTCGCCAGCTCCCGCAGCAACCGGCGCATGATTTTTCCACTGCGCGTCTTTGGCAGCAGCGGCGTAAAACGCACATCCGCCGGTCGGGCAATCGAGCCGATCATGTTCGCGACATGATCCATCAGCGTATCGCGCAATTCCTTCGAAGGCTCAAAACCCGTGCGCAGCGCCACAAAACAAACAATCGCTTCGCCCTTGATTTCATCCGGTCGCGCCACCACCGCGGCCTCCGCTACCGCCGGATGGCTCACCAGCACGCTTTCGATTTCCATCGAGCTCAGCCGGTGCCCGGCCACTTTGATCACATCGTCCACGCGCCCCAGCACCCAGATGTAGCCGTCCTTGTCGCACTGCGCTGCGTCCCCCGCGAAATACACTCCCGGAATCCGGGTCCAATATTCCTTCGCATAGCGCTCATCGTCGCCGTAAATCGTGCGCAGCATCGAAGGCCACGGCCGCTCGATAATTAAATATCCTGTCTCGCCGGGAGCCACTGATTCACCTTTCATATTCACCACGCGCGCCGCAATCCCCGGCAGCGGCAACGTCGCCGAGCCCGGCTTCGCCGGCGTCGCGCCCGGCAAAACCGAAATCATGATCGACCCGGTTTCGGTCTGCCACCACGTGTCCACGATCGGGCAGCGATTTTTTCCAATCGCTTCGAAATACCATTTCCACGCCGCCGGATTGATCGGCTCACCCACCGTTCCCAGCAAACGAAGGCTGCTGATGTCATGCGGCGTGATCCATTCCATGCCCCACGCCATAAACGCCCGAATCGCCGTCGCCGAGCTGTAGAAAATCGAAACTTTATACCGATCGATGATTTCCCAGAAGCGGTCCTTGCGCGGAAAATCCGGCGCGCCCTCATACATCACGATGCTCGCGCCATTTGAGAGCGGCCCGTAAATCACGTAGCTGTGCCCGGTCACCCATCCGATATCCGCCGTACACCAGTACACGTCATCGTCCTTCATGTCGAATACCAGCCGCGTGCTCCAGGTGCATTGCACCAGGTATCCTGCCGACGTATGCAGCACCCCTTTGGGTTTTCCGGTTGTCCCGCTGGTGTAAAGAATGTAAAGCGGGTGCTCCGCGTCAAAGGGCAGCGCGATACATTCCTTCTCTGCCATTTCTTCCAGCTCGTGCCACCACAGATCGCGCCCTTCTTTCCACTTCACCTCTTGTTTGGTCCGTTGCACCACGATCGATTTCTGCACGGTAGGACATTTTTCCAGCGCAGCGTCCGCCGTATCTTTCAGCGCCAGCATTTTCCCCCGCCGGAAACTTCCGTCCGCAGTCACCAGAATTTTCGCCTTGCAGTCCGCTATGCGATCCGCCAGCGCCGTCGCGCTGAACCCGCCGAACACCACCGAATGCACCGCGCCGATGCGGGCGCTGGCCAGCAGGGCCACCGCGATCTCCGGAATCATCGGCATGTAAATCGCCACACAATCCCCAGCCTTCACGCCCAAACCTTGCAGCACGTTCGCAAATTTGCAGACCCGCTCGAACAGCTCGGCGTAGGTCAGTTGCAGCGTCGACCCGTCCTCGGCCTCCCACATTAACGCCGGCTTGTTCCCGTTTTTCTCCAGGTGCCGGTCTAGGCAGTTGTACGAAACGTTCAGCTTGCCGCCCACGAACCATTTCGCGTGCGGCGGATTCCATTCGAGGGTTTTCTTCGGCGCCTCCGCCCATTCGATCAGCTTGCCTTGCTCCGCCCAGTACGCCTCCGGATCGGCTTTCGCCTCGGCATACAGTTCGCGATACTCCTCCAGCGACTTGACGTGCGCCTTCTTGCTGAATTCTTCCGGCGGAGGAATCGGTTTCTCGTCCAGTACGTGCGGATCAAACTCCTGCATGATTCCTCCAAGGTGGCCGGGGAAGGTATTTTCGAGTCGGACCTACGGTATTGAAACTAAGTGCATTGGTCAAGACGGTGACGCGATGCGTGACGGGTCAGTTTATGGCCACGCGTTTACCGGGAGTTATCCGATAGGTCGCCGGGAGTCCACTCACCCTGTCACCCAAAGGTCACAACGTCGAACGTTGAATTAAACTGGTCTCCATGAGGGATTTCCTAGGCGATCTGGGTGTCTTTCGGTTCGGATCGGCAATTGTAACGATGGTTCTTATCGTCCGCGAGGTTCTGCCGCCCTTTAGTCTTTCGCGAAAGGTTTGGGCGGCAGTAGAAATTGCATCCCGAAATAGCCCACAAAATAGGGTTGGCCATTCCGTGCTCCTTCCACACTTCTTCCGGCCATCAGCAGCAGAATAAACGGTGGATGAATCTTGTATCGCGCGCCAATGCCGATCGTGTCCGAATTGGCCGCGGGATGAAACGTGCCCACCGCGTAGAACTCCGCATCCATTTCCAAATTCTTGGTGAAATCGTGACCCGCCACAATTCCCGCCAGGTATCCGTCGCTGCCTAAATGCACGAAGTTGTACCCCACCTCCCCATTCAGGTTCAGCGGCCCCAGCTTCTTCGAAAATTCCATCGGCAGGATCAAACTCGCGCCTCGCGGGGTAATCCCGCGGTCCACCGAACTGTTCGGATTGTTGAGCGAAACCTGCGGGAAGACCGAAATCGCGAACCCGCTTTCCTCGTTATCGTAAAACCGCCATTTCAAACCGAGCTGGTCTTGCCCCAGCCCGAATCGCGTACCCCCGGCAGCATCGTTCACCCGCAGATAAGCGTTCTCGAACGTCAGCTGAATCCGGTCTCCCAGTCCGAAATTGATATCGACATCGGGAGTGTGCGTGATGGAGTTAGCGTTAAAGAGGAACGGCATGTAGCCCAGGTTGATTTCCCACTGCTTGTTCCCGGGCGTGCCGGGGTCGTTGGTGTAATAGGGAGGTCCCCCTTGCGCATGGGTGCCGCTCGCGAAGCACGCGAAATAAACGGCCAGAATTGCGCCTAGCCGAATCGTTTGATTGACCCAATGGATAAGGAATGTCACGCCGTCCATTCTATCGCTGCAATGGCTTGGCTCTTCACCAACGTACCCCCGCTTTTTTCAGCTTGGAATTCCAGGCTCCCGGCTTGTTGTTGTGTACTTTTGCTGAATATATACCGATGTGTTACCGTGCATGGCTTTCGTGCGGGGCCTCAAGTCGGCCCGACCAGGAGGGAGGCATGCAAGTCCGGTATCGCGCATCACTCGCAACGATCAGTGCCTTGGTCGTTGCCAGCCTCGCGGTCCTCGCCGCGAATTCCTGCACTCCTTTCGGACTCACCTGCATTTCCAATCGAAAATGGCTAGCGGGATTAGAAACCCCCGTAACCCGCACAAAACAAACGTCCGAGGTGGTTTCTAATCGCGACATTTCGCCACGTTTCCTGCTCAAAACGAGTTCACTCTCCACCGCTTTCCGGACTCTCGTTACCGCCGCGTCGCCCACATTTAAATGGAACTTTCCGGCCCCGCGGGGAGAATATGTAACGACACGCGCGACGGGCCGTCCAACCTTTTAACCATGGCCATTGGAGTCGAAACGATCGATGACGCGGTCCTCCTCCGCCGTATGCTGGCGGGTGATGAGGATTCGTTTACGCTGCTCTACCGGCGTAAGCATCCGGCCATCTATCGGTTTGCCCTGCATATGAGCGGCAATTCCGGTGTCGCCGAGGACGTTACTCAGGAAGTCTTCATGACCCTGATCCGCGACGCCAAGCGGTTCGACCCGGCCTTAGGCACTCTCGGCGGTTTTCTTTTCGGCATCGCCCGCAATCATTTGCGCCGCCGCTGGGATCAGGACCGTGGCGCCGTCCCGCTGCCTGGAACGGCCGAAGAACTCGACGCCATCATGCTCAGCCACGTCGGCCGGCGCAACGGCGGATTGAGCAACGGGAACGGTAACGGAAATGGGCATCACGTCGCGCCTTTTCCGGACCACAGCGACGAACTGGTTTCGCGCGAAAACATTCGCCGCGTCCGCCAGGCCATCGCCACCCTGCCGGAAAATTATCGGGAAGTGGTGGTCCTTTGCGAAATGGATGAAATGAGCTACGAAGATGCTGCCGCGGTGTTGGAATGTCCGATTGGGACGGTCCGCTCGCGGTTGCATCGCGCCAAATCAATGCTGACGGAAAAATTGCGTGAAGCCGAACATTCGCCGGTGTCGCGCAAATCGGCGGTGGGACGATGAATCGAGAAAACGAAAGTCTGGAAGGCGAGCCCATGAACTGCTTGGAGTTTCGCGAACTACTGCACGAACTTGACCGCCCGGGCACTCGCGGCGCTGCCCAGCTTGATACCGCGATGGCTCACGCCGAAGGCTGCGGCGACTGCGGTGTTCTGCTGGTCGAAGAAGAATCGCTCGGCTTTGCCTTGCAGAAGATCGCGCAAGAAACGACCCGGATGCCCGGCGCGTCGCGCGTGGAGGCCGAGCTACTGAAGGCTTTCAGGCAAGAAGTGAAACCAGTGTCGCTCGAGACGATTCCGATGCGTCCGGGCATGCGTTGGGGAGTCATTGCGCTGGGAATTGCGGCGGCTATGCTTCTGGTTCTGGGTACAGTGATCTATCAGCGCAATCTGGCAAAAGCACCCGACGCTCCGGCCGTCAATGCTGTGACGAATCCGTCGGCGAAGCCCGTCGATTCTCAATCGCCGCAATCACCCGTATCCGCTGCGCAAAATTCAAAGGCAAACCCGACTGCGAATCGGGTTGCTGTAAATGCGTCCACCACGACCAAACCAACTTCGGCTGCCGGCGACGCCGAGCCGACGGAATACGCCACCGCGTTCGTTCCGTTGCCCTACGCCGATGATCCTGCGGCGCTGGAAGGTGGTTCGGTGGTTCGCGTGACGCTGGCCCGATCCGTGCTGGAGTCTTACGGCCTGCCGGCCGAAGGATTGGGCGCCGGCGAGATATTCGCCCGAGAGCTTGATCAGNNGACCGCGTGACCGCGGACATGATCGTGAGTGAAGACGGTACGCCGCAAGCCATTCGCCTGGTGTCCGTCGCGGATTAGGTCATGAACGTTTGGCCGTCGATCGAGTGTAAGAATGTTGTCGGAGGGGAAGCATGTGGAATGACGCTGCGGTGAAAACGACCACCAGAAAGTTCGCGTCTGGTATTTTGCTTGCGGCAGGCGCCTTGGCGCTTTGCGCCGCGAACAGCGGGGTCGCTCACGCTCAGAATGCGCCAGCCACGCCGCCTCCGCCGCCGTCAGACGTCATGTACGAAAGGGTTGGCCACGGGCCCATGCCCCCGGACGCCATCGAATTTGTTGGATTCCAGGCTGGCCTGAACGACAAAGTTGTGAATGGAGCGCCGTTCAGCGCGACCATCAACACTCAAGCCACCCAAACGCTCGCGGATGGAAATCAGATTCAGCACACGTCCACCGGATCGCTGGCGCGCGATAGCCAGGGACGCACCCGCCGCGATATGACTTTGCCCTTCGGCCCTTGGGCCGATTCCGGCAAGCCCGCTCCTCATGTCGTTTTCGTGAACGACCCGGTGGCCAGCGCGCGTTACTTGCTCGACACGGATGCTAAAACCGTGCGGAAAATGCAGGTGCCAACCGGTGACTCGGCCGGCAAGGATCGTCACGAGCGTGAGGCTGCAAAAGCCACCGAGGAAAGCGAAACGGTCACCACGTCGTTGGGAACTCAGATGGTCGGCGGAGTTTCCGCCGAAGGTACTCGCTACACCCGCACCATTCCCGCCGGGCAGATTGGTAACGCTAAGCCAATCGTCATTATCACCGAGCGCTGGTATTCACCCGACTTGCAAATGTTTGTGATGACCAAACACACCGACCCGCGCATGGGTGAAACCACGTTTCAAATGACGAATATTCAGCGCCAGGAGCCCGCGGGCACGCTGTTTCAAGTACCCGCGGACTACACCGTGCAGCAAGGCGGTGGCCGCGGCGAAAGACGTTCCCGCCCAGCTCTGCCGCCTCCGCCCGTCGAGCAGTAACCTTATTGGGTGGCTTAACAACGCGGGAGACAGTTTTTGAAATTTAGCGAAAATAAAATTCGGGTCATCCCGAGCAAAGCGAGGGATCTGCTTTTTGCGATCAAGAGCGGTGAAGAATAGTGCTGAGGCAGTTTAACGGAAAAAGCGATGTTTAAGAATGTTGGGTCGCGCGATCGAGCAATTCGACCACATGCAAAACTTCTTGCCCGGTCTTGCGCATCGCCGCTCCTGCGCGCAACTGCAAAATGCATCCAGGATTGGCCGTAACAATGATTTGCGCCTGCGTTTGTTTCACCGCATCCATCTTCAAGCCAAGCAATTCCATCGACGTCTTATTTTCCGTGACGTTATAAACCCCCGCCGAACCGCAGCACTGTTCCGACATCGGCATCTCCACGAATTCAACGCCCGGAATCGCGCGAATCAATTCCCGCGGCGCCGCGCTGATCTTCTGCCCGTGCACCAGATGGCACGAATCCTGATACGTCACGCGAGCGGCCACGGATTTCAGCGGCGCACTCAATCCAAGTTCCGCCAGAAACTCATTCACGTCCCGAACTTTGGCCGAGAACTTCTTGGCCCGCGCTTCCTGATCCGGGTCCGCCGTAAACAGCAGTGGGTATTCCTTCAGCATCGAGCCGCAACCGGAAGCATTGTTGATGATCGCGTCAAAGTCATCAGGGTCGAACGCGGAGAAATTCCTTTGAGCCAGGTCCCGCGCCACTTCGCGAACACCGGCGTGGGCCGCCAGCGCCCCGCAGCACGCTTGATCAGCCGGCACCACGACCTCGCAGCCATTGGCCTGCAGTACCCGAATCGTGGCGCGGTTCAAATCGCTGAACGTGACCTGCGCGACGCAGCCCGCGAAGAAAGCCACCCGTGCCCGCCGCAGGCCCTTTGCCGGGAACGCCTTACCCAGCTCGCTAAAGAAAAAATCGGAGTCAATGCGCGGCAGCAGCCTTTCCTGATTCTGCAAACCGAGCAGACGCAGAATTCCAGTTGCGCGCGCGATGCTCGCCAAGCCCGAACGCTGGTAGAGCTTCAACACGCTGGCGGCCAGCGCAATCCGGCGTGGGTAGGGCAGAAGCTTACGATAGACGAAATCGCGCGCCATGCGCGACGCGAGTGGCCGCTTGTATTTCTGCTCGATCTGGGCCCGCGCGAGCTCCAGGATTTTTCCGTACTCCACGCCGGACGGGCAAACCGTCTCGCAGTTGCGGCAATTCAAACAGCGATCGATATGGGTAACGAAAGTCTCACCGATTTCGAGGCGCCCCTGATCGACCAGCGCCATCTGCCGGATGCGCCCGCGAGGCGAGTCCGCTTCCTGACCCCACAGACGATACGTTGGACAATTGTTGGCACACAGCCCGCAATGCACGCAGCGCGAGTAGTCCGCGTACTCCGGATTATCGACTCCGGAAAATCCACTCAGGGTCAGCTGAAATTCGCGCTGCGCTTCCTCGTGAGTTTGCGGCAGATTCGTATTTGTCGGAGAACCAGACATCAGCTCAGAGTCCTCCGACGAAGCGGCCGGGGCTGAGGACGCCCTGCGGGTCGAATACTGTTTTTATTTTTTGCATTTGGGGGAAGTTTGGATTTTCGAGTCCCCAGATTTTTAGGCGTGTCTTCCAAACGGTGGGGCACCACGGAATCGAGGACTGGCCGCCAAGCCTGCCGCACGCGTCCTGCATGGTATTGGTCGCGTTTTCGATGCGTTTTCTGGTTTCGTCATCTTGCGCGGTAGGTAGCAGCGCAAAATAAACGATTCCCAGTCCACGCGCGAGCGCGGCCCAAGGAAGGGAATTCGATTCCGCGGCCTGTTGTGCGACGGTCAAAGCCTCGTTCATTCGAGCCGGCAACACGGTCATTTTGACGATGGTGGCTGCGGGCGAGGACGCGAGCGCGATGGGAATGAACTCGCGTTTGCGGGTCCACGCGGCGTTTAGATTCTCGGCGAGAACCGTGACATCCGTCGCGCCGGAGTCTTGCGCGATGCGCCGCAAGTCTGTTTCGTAACGCGCCAGGACCTTTTCGTTTCCGGCATAGCCTACGGTGACCGACCATTGCGTGGACGAGAGAATATTCGGCGGCAGCGGTGCGGCCTCTAAACGCGTCGCCGCGTCACCTACGAAAAGTTCCGCGCAGCGTGGACTCAAAATGTCCAACGTAATCGGGGTGAGCGACGATTTGGCGATTCGATTACGCAGGTCACACGCCTGCGCGGCAGAACGAAAGTGTGCAACGAATCCGCGAGGGGAAATCGGCAGTGGAAAGGTTTTGAAGTTTAAACTGGTGATGACGCCTAGCGTGCCCAGCGAACCGATCATCAGTTTGTGGATGTCGTAACCGGTGACATTTTTTACGACGCGGCCGCCGCTTTTGGCGGAGACACCTTCGCCAGTTACAAATTCCAGTCCAAGCAAAAAATCTCGCGCGGTGCCGTAGAACTGGCGCAGCGGGCCATCAACTCCGGAAGCAACAATGCCGCCCACGCTGGTTTGGCGCAAAAACGGAACCGCGAGAGGAAGGAACTGGCCATGCTGGGCGAGCTCTTTGGCAACCTTAAGCAGCGGTGCGCCGGCTTCGACGCTGAGCGTCAAGTCGCCGGGATCGTAGGCGATGATTTTATTCAGCGCCGACATGTCGAGCGCGAGATCGTAGCGCCTGGGCGGTAAGCCGATGTTCAATTTCGTGCGGCCGGCGGAAGCGATCACACTAAGTTTCTCCGAGCCTGCGAATTTCACGATTTCCGCTACGTGGGCTTTGGATTCGGGCCGGAGCACTGCGGCCGGACGCATACCATCGATTTCGAAAGAAGCGAGTTGTTCAGTTTCGATACTGACGTTTGGGGAGCCGACGAGGTCGGCGAGACGCGAATGCGAAGTGGTTCCCGTGGCGGTCATGCGGCCGGTACGCCGGGAGCATTTGGCGGCTGCGGCGCCGTGCCATGCGCCGGAAGCGGGCGGATGTGAATTTCGCCGCATCCTTTTTTCGAAGGAAAAATCTTGTCGGGATTCAACAGCCCGCTGGGGTTGAATGCGTCGCGGACGCGGCTCATTACGCCAAGCTCCGCTTCGGTGAAAAGCAGCGGCATCAGGCGATCTTTTTCCATGCCGACGCCATGTTCACCGGTGATGGCGCCGCCCATGTCGATGCAGAATTTTATGATCTCGTCGGACGCGGCGATCACGCGGCGGAACTGGTCCTGGTCGCGCGCGTCAAAAAGAATCAGGGGATGCAGATTGCCATCACCGGCGTGAAAAATGTTGCCGATCTGAAATCCATATTTCTTGCCGATTTCGTTGATGTGACGGAGCGTGGCCGGCAGTTTGGTGCGGGGGATCACGCCGTCCTGCACGTAATAGGTAGCCGAGAGGCGACCGACCGCGCCGAAGGCGTTCTTGCGGCCTTTCC
>PMHK01000109.1:25539-30400 GCA_003156635.1 Acidobacteriota bacterium
GTCCAGCCGTCGAGCATTTCGCACGCCGCGGGGGTGATGCCGCGCCCGGTGATATCCACTACGGTTTCGGTAGCGTCATCTAGAGTTTCAAAAACAGCTAACAGCGTCTTTACGGTTTCGGGCAAGCGCGTCAGCTTGACGGTGATTTCGGTGATCAGCGCGAGGGTGCCTTCGGAGCCGACGAAAAGTCCCATCAAATCGTAGCCGGTGGAATCGAGCGCCGGATTTCCGATGCGCACGAGTTCGCCAGTGGGAAGAACGGCTTCGAGAGACAAAGTGTGGTTGGTGGTGACCCCGTAGGCGAGCGTGTGCGGGCCTCCGGAATTTTCGGAGACGTTGCCGCCGATGGTACAGGCCTTCTGGCTGGAGGGATCGGGCGCGAAATGCAAGCCCGCGTGCGCGACGGCCGCGCTGAGATCGGAATTCACGACCCCGGGCTGCACGGTCGCGCGCTGATTTTCGAGGTCGATATCGAGAATGCGTTTCATGCGCGAAAAAACGGTAAGGATGCCGCCGTTGCGGGCCAGCGCGCCACCGGAAAGACCAGTGCCGGCGCCCCGGCCGATGAGCGGGGTCTGATATTGATTGGCGAGTTTCACGATTTGCTGAACATGCGCGGTCTTCCGCGGGAAGACGACGCAAGTGGGACGCGCGATTTCTACGGAACCATCGTATTCGTAAAGCAGCAGTTCTTCGGGGCGATGGAGAACGGCATCATCGCCAAGCAGAGACTTCAGGTCGCGAAGGAGTTCCGTTTTCATTCATGGGGCGCGGCGAAGTGCGAATGGCGCGCTGGTGGTCAGTATAGGTGGCCGTCGCAAGAGCCGTCAACGAGAGCCAGGCCCAACCGAAGCGATGGTTGCGAGAGGTTGATCGGGTATGCTACTCAATCTGAGCGACTGAGTAAAATGCGCGCCGATTGCGGCCGGGGGTTCAGGCGAGGTTGGAATGGCGAGTAAGCCGAAAATTCTGGTGACAAAACTTCTGTTCTCCGCGGCGCGAGCCGTGCTGGATAAGACTGGCGAAATCGACTATTGGGCGGGACCGGAAGCGATTCCGAGGGCGGAGCTACTGAAACGAGTTGCCGACAAGGATGCGTTGGTCTGCCTGCTGAATGACAAGATCGATGCGGAGCTGCTGGCGGCAGGGCCGCAGCTGCGGATCGTGGCGACGGTCTCGGTGGGTTACGACAACATCGATGTTCCGGCCTGTACCGCGCGAAAAGTCATCGCGACCAATACTCCGGGAGTGCTGGACGACACCACGGCAGATCTCGCATGGGCGTTAATGCTAGCCATCGCGCGCCGGCTGGTCGAAGGGGATGCGTGGGTGCGTTCCGGAAACTGGCGCGGGTTTTCGATGGATCACCTGTTAGGCGCAGACGTGTACGGAAAGACGCTGGGAATTATCGGATTTGGGCGCATCGGAAGATGCGTCGCGAAGCGCGGGCTTGGTTTTGGAATGCGGGTACTGTATTCCGGGAGCAAGCGTGCGCCGGTTGACGTGGAGAAAGAATTGAATGCGGAGTTTGTGGAGCAGGACAGACTGTTCAATGAATCGGATTTTGTAAGTTTGCATGTGCCGCTAAACCCGCAGACTCGGCATCTGATCTCGAAGGAAAATCTGGAGAAGATGAAGCGCACGGCGTTTTTGATCAATACATCCCGCGGCCCGGTGGTGGATGAGGAAGCGCTGGCGGAGGCGCTGGAAAACAAAATCATTGCGGGCGCGGCTCTGGATGTCTTCGAGCATGAGCCGAAAATTAATCCAAAACTGACGGCGCGGCGCGACGCGATCCTGGCGCCGCACATTGGAAGCGCCACGGTCGAGACCAGAACGCGGATGATGGTTTTGGCGGCGCAAAACGTGGCCGCTTTCTTTGACGGCCGAACACCGCCAAATGCGTTGAACAAGGATGCGCTGGGGTTGAAATGACCGCGATGGAACACGATTTGAAAACGGTGGCTCGGCGAATTTTTCAGCAAACGCTGGCGGCGATTGATATTCAGGCCGCGATCGCGAGACGACTGGAGCGAGACGGAACACGGATTCGCGCGGGAGCGGAGTACATTGACCTGCGTGAGTTTCGCGAGATCGTGGTGATTGGGTTTGGCAAGGCATCGGTGGCGATGGCGGAAGGGTTCCAGTCCGTGGTGGCGCCGGATTTTCGCGTCGACGGAATCTTGGTTAGCCCGAAACCCGTGACGGGCGGCGCGCTGCGCGAATGGAAATCGTTCGTGGGGGGACATCCGCTTCCCACCGCCGAAAGTTTTGCGGCAGGCCGGGCAATTTTGGACCGCATGGCGAGGTGCGACGAGCGTTCGCTGGTGGTGTTTTTGATTTCCGGTGGCGGGTCGTCGATGGTGGAGCAGCCGCTCGATACCGGCGTTGGTCTGGCAGATTTTCAGGCGCTGCACTCCGCCCTGGTAACCTGCGGCGCGCCGATCGAGGAAATCAATGTTGTGAGGAAACATTTGTCAGCGACGAAAGGCGGACGGCTGGCGGCAGCTGCGCCGAACTCGCTGAAGCTGACCCTGGCCCTGAGCGACGTGCCGAGTGGATATGAGTCGGCATTGGCCTCGGGACCGACTCTGCCGGATCCGAGTACGGTCGCGGACGCCGAACGAGTAGTGAACCATCCCGGAGTGATGAACGGATTGCCCCCGGCAATTCGGGAAATATTCGCGGAACATCGGCTGAAAGAAACTCCGAAGGAAAATGATCGCGTATTTGCACGAAATATCTTTGAGTTGTTGCTGGGCGAGCACGATTTGGTGCACCGAGCGCATCACTGCTCGGAGGCCGAGGGGATTCGATGTATGGCCGACAATCAGACGGACGGCTGGACGCTGGAGAGAGCGGCCGATGAATTGCTGGCGCAATTAACAGCGCTGCAGCGCGATTGTCCCGGCAAGCGGGTGGCGATTCTGTCGGGCGGGGAAGTGAGCAGCCCGGTCACGGGAGACGGAATTGGCGGGAGAAACTCAGCTTTTGTTTTGACCTGCGTGCCGAAAATTGCGGGAAAGAAAATCGTGGTGCTAAGTGCCGGAACAGACGGGATCGATGGAAACAGTCCGGCGGCTGGAGCGGTAGCCGACGGCGAAACGCAATCGCGAGCGGCGCGAGTTGGCATGGATCCGGCCGAGTATTCTCGGCGGAGCGATGCCTACAATTTCTTTGCGAAACTTAATGACGCGATTGTGACTGGGCCAACCGGAAATAATCTGCGCGACTTGCGCATAATTATTTCCGGATAAAGTAGCGAGCGGCCGCGATTTTTCGTTCTAGTTTGCGGCTGGTGGCGTCGCACCGGCGCCACTCGCCGGCACCGCAGCCTTAGCCTTGATCGCATCGATCTGCGACTGCACCAGCGGCGCAGTTCCGAGACTCAAATCTCCCGATTTGATAAGCGCCTCGAGTGCGGGAATCGCGTCAGGATCGCCACGCTTGGAAAGCGCGAAGATCGTGGCGAACTTGATATCGATGTAGGGTTCCTGCAAATAGGAAACCAACGTTTGCGTGATCTTCTTGTCCTTAGGATCGAGTCCCGCGAGGGCGCTGATGGCGGCGCTGCGCGTTTCGAAATCCTTACCGGTAGCGGACCATTCGAGAAGAACAGGAATGGCGCGATCGTCGCCGAGCGAGCCCAGGCCTTCGAGCCCGCCGTTGCGCAAAGTGTCGTCGGGAGAATCGGAGTTCACTGCCGCAACTAGCGTGTCATAGGCGTTCGCGGTTTTAATTTCACCCAAGGCGTTCAAGGCGGCGGCGCGGACGTGGTAAGCGCTATCGTTTTTAGCGATGTCGATCAACCTGGGGCCGAGCGATGGGTCGCCGGCGAATTCGCCCAGTTGTTCAACGGCAACTTCGCGGACCCAGGGTTTTTCGTCGGAGAGTCCGGCGATAATCTGTTTTTCCGCGTCGGGCCCACCGATTTTTCCCAAGGCCTTCAGCGATTCCGAACGAATGCCCCAGAAGGGGTCGTGCTGGGCTGCATTGCCGAGTGCGACGACGACGTCCGGATTATCCTTTATCTGCGCCAGCGCGACCGCAGCATCGGCTCGGTCGGAAATATCGATGGCATTTTTGAGCTGGTAAATCAGCGCGGAAGCCTCTTTTTTGAATTCGACCGACTTGAGAACGTTGTCGCCCTTGTCGAACAGAACCATAAGTGGAGCGGACGGCGATGCCAGAGTAAAGGTTTCTTCGGCCTGAGTGACCTCGATCGGGTGATTGTTGCGGCCGGTTGCCGTGGTGATTTCCACGTTCACCGGCATGTCGAAGAGATCGACCATGCCTTCGACTTTCTGGGTCTGTTTGACGAGCAGTTTGATCTGGTGCGCGGAATTGTCGTAGGTGTAGCTGACTTCGTATTTCGGGGCACCGGCGCGCCAAATCCATTCATGAAAGAATTTGTCGACATTGGTGGCCGTGGATTGATCGATGGCCTTTTCGAGATCGGCGGTGACCACGTTCTGATTGCGATTGGTTTCCAGGTAATAGTGCAGGGCACGGAAGAAATCCTGGTCGCCGAGCTTGGTGCGCAACANNACCACTGGCTCTGGTCGCGCCAAAATTCGTAGGCGACTTCGTCGGCGCCATAATGTTGCTCGGTCCAGTAATGCTCGAAGTATGTCGCGAAACCTTCATTAAGCCAGATGTTGGCCCAGTCGCGGCAGGTCACCAGATCTCCGAACCATTGATGAGCGAGTTCGTGGGAATCGAGACTGTCCGAACCCTCGCGCTCCTCGGCGGCCAGCTTCGGGTGGACCAGGCCGCGGGAGGTAAGCGTGGTGGCGCTGGTATTTTCCATGCCGCCCTCAACGAAATCGTTGACGGAAGTTTGCGCGTATTGGGCCCAGGG
>PMHK01000035.1 GCA_003156635.1 Acidobacteriota bacterium
ATGGTAGCCCATTCCGACGCGCGATACCGGAGGTCGGGCCGGGGAAATTCACAGGAATTCGGGCTAACTCCATTTTGCACTTGCAGATGGGCTGCGAGAGTGAGTAGAGTGCCTACGTGTAATGTAGTAGGACTAGCGCCTTGGGCCGCCACATATAGGCCTGTGGTTGCCGGACGGCGAACGAGAGGCACAGCTTGACCTGCGTCATAGCAGTCGCCAATCAAAAAGGTGGAGTAGGAAAGACAACCACTTCGATCAATCTCGCGGCGGCCCTCGCGCTGAAAAAAANNTTCAAACGTCGATGTACGACGTGTTTGCCGAACATCCTACCGAAATGGCGAAGGTGATTCGCCCGACCAAAGATCCGAATTTATTTGTGGCTCCGGGCAAGCTGGCGCTGGCGCGGCTGGAGCAGCAGCTCGGCGGGCAGTTCGACGCGCCGTACAAATTGAAAGACGCGCTGACGCCGATCGCGAAGGACTACGATTTCATTTTGTTCGATACACCGCCGGCGCTGGGGATTTTGACGGTCAATGCACTGGTGGCGTCGACGCATCTGTTGGTCCCGATCCAGGCCGCTTATTTTGCAATTGAAGGCACCGATGATCTGCTCGAGACCTACGGGCGGATCCGTTCGCGGCCCAATCCGGATTTGAAGCTGCTCGGCGTAGTGATCACGCTGTTCGACAAGCGTACGAATATCTCGCGTGACACCCACGAACAGATCCGCGCGGTATTTGGCGAAACGCTATTCAAGACGCGCATCAGCAAAAACGTGCGCCTGGAAGAAAGTCCGGCTTATAAAGAAACGGTTTTTTCCTTCGCGCCTAAATCTTCCGGCGCCGAAGATTATAAAAAGCTGGCTCAGGAGGTCTTACAACGTGTCCAAGAGGATCGGGTTACCCGTCACACTCAAGATGCGGCATGACGCGCACTACGTAGAAACGCTGACCAGCTTCAGTGGCGCGTCGATCGGGCGGATGATCCCGCTNNTACAGCGGCGCCGCAGTGGGACGAATGATTCCGACGGACAAGGTGCGTCCGAACCCGGACCAGCCGCGCAAGACGCTGGGCGATTTGCGGGAGTTGACGGATTCGGTGCGCGAAAAAGGCGTGCTGGAGCCGCTGCTGGTACGTTACGTCCCGCGTGAAGATACTTACTACATTATTTCGGGTGAGCGGCGGTATCACGCGTCGAAGGCTGCGGGGTTGCCGGAAGTTCCGTGCATTATCAAGATTGCGGACGACGCCGAGACTTTGGAAATTGGCTTAATCGAGAATTTGCAGCGCAAGGATTTGACGCCGTTTGAAGAGGCGGATGGGTTGCAGCGTTTGGCTGACCATTTTGATTACACGCACGATGATATAGCGCGCAAGATTGGGCGCGCGCGATCCAGCGTGACCGAGACCATGTCGTTGCATGTGATTCCCAGCGAAATTCGCAAAGAATGCATCGAACGCGGGATTCTGACCAAATCGCTGTTGCTGCAGGTGGCGCGGCAGCCCAGCGAAAAGCGGATGCAGGAGATGGTGCATCGCATCGCGCAGGGCGGTTTGACCCGCGATGAAGCGCGCAAGGCGCGCCAGCAGCAGACTGAATCGGCACCCCGGCCGCAGCCGTTTCTTTTTGATTATCGCGCCGAGGATGAGTCGTTTCACGTGCGCGTCCAATTTCGAAAGAGTCAGGTAAGCCGCGAAGAATTGGCGTCGGTGCTGCGGTCAATTCTGCGCGAGATTGAATCGGGAAATATTTCGTCGTCTGCCGCGTAAATTGGTTTTGCATCATCTCTAGCTTTTCCTCATCGCGACTCGCGCAGGTCTGCCCGGACTTTGCTCCGACACTGCTCCATGTCTACGCGGAAATTGCCTGGTTCGAGTTTCACTCTCGAATCATCAAATTGCATACGGCCGCGAAGTTGAATTTCTCTAGCGGCCATCGCACACTATGAACATGACCGATTCCTACGACATTGTTTGCATCGGCGCCGGGCCTACTGGACTCGCCTGCGCGATTGACGCCAAGATGGCCGGCCTGCAGCCGTTGGTGATCGACAAAGGCTGCCTCTGTAATTCGCTGTTTCACTACCCGACCAACATGAACTTTTTTACCACGCCGGAGCGGATGGAAATTGGCGATTTGCCGATGACGACTGCCGCGGGCAAGCCGACCCGCGCTGAAGCCCTGAAATATTACCGGCGCACGGTGGAGCATTTTGGACTTGAAGTTCACCAGTACGAAAAAGTGGATCGCATTGCCGGTAAAGATGAAGATTTTACGGTTCATACCACGGATCATGAAGGACGACATCAGGAATACCGGTGCAGAAAAATTGTTATCGCCACCGGATTTTACGACCGGCCGAATCATTTGAGCGTGCACGGCGAAGAGCTCCCGCACGTTTCGCATTATTTCGGCGAGGCGCATCCCTATTGGAATCGCGAAGTGGTGGTCATCGGGGGAGGGAATTCGGCGGCGGAAGCGGCGCTGGACCTGTTTCGCGCTGGCGCCCACGTGACCATCGTTCACCGCGGCGCGGATATGAATAAGGGACTGAAATATTGGGTGAAGCCAGACGTCGAAAACCGGATCCGCGGCGGCGAGATTCGCGCCATTTTTAATGCGCACGTATTGAGTATTGATCCCAAGCACGTCTGGGTGAAAAACGGCCACAACGAGGAAGCCATTCCGGCCGATCAGATCTTTGCGCTGATTGGCTATCATCCCGACTTCGATTTTCTGGAGCATCAGGGAATTTCGCTCGATCCGGTGACCAAGCGGCCGGCGATCAATCCGGAAACGCTGGAAACAAATGTGCCGGGCATCTATGTGGCAGGAGTAGTGGTGGGCGGCTTGCAAACGTCGCGAATTTTCATCGAAAATGGGCGTTTTCACGGGCGTCAGATTATTGCGGCGATCACTGGCAAGGGAAAATTGTCAGATAGCGAGCCGGTGGCTCCTCCGGGCGAGTAGTGGGCCCCTTCCGGGGCAATCGACTCGGCCAATTTCCTCGCGAAAGCTCGGACCGGGCCGTGAACGCAGCGTCGAACGCCCGTTTGCCTGAGCCTGCCAACTCTGTTAAAGTACGGTTCGATGGCCTCGTTGATCCAGGAAGTTGGGGAAACATTTGTAACCCTTTTCAAGGGCTTTAGCGTCACCTTGCGGACGATTTTCCGTCCGACGACGACCGAGAATTTTCCCGAAGTTCCTCCCAGCGTACAGCCTCGTTATCGCGGCATTCATGTATTGCAGCGCGATGAGCACGGTTACGAGAAGTGCGTAGGCTGCTTTTTGTGCGCCGCCGCGTGCCCCGCGAACTGCATTTACATCGAAGCCGCCGAAAATACGGACGCCAATCGCATTTCTGCCGGCGAACGATATGCCAAGGTCTACAACATCGATTATTCTCGCTGCATTTTCTGCGGCTACTGTGTCGAGGCCTGCCCGACCGACGCCATCACCCACGGCCACAGCATCGAACTCGCTCCATACGACATCAACTCGCTGCTTTACCGCAAAGAACAACTCCTTGAACCGTGGCCTCCCCAAGCAGTCAATTCCTCAGCCAAACCCTAGCGTTCATTTAGGCGCAGGTCGTTGATCGGTAGAATCGATTTCCCCTTTCTATTTCTCAGAGATAGTCTCAGTACGACCTCGATCAAGTATTTGTAAGACGATCACTACACTAATTTGTCCCCGCGGAGGAAGTCGCCAGCTCGCGCTCCGCGTTGCGAAACGGATCGGTCTTCCGAACCAACCGGACGCCGCTTGCCAGCGCCTACTCACACAGTGTTGAGGTATGGACGCTTGAAATGGGTTTTGTCGCCCGGTTGAGCTGCGTGCGATTTTTCGCATAACTTCGCCCCCACCTTTTGCTTTCAAATAGCCACGCCTAGATCCAGCAAAAGACACTTGGGGCGCCGGCGCGTCGACCGTCGAGAAGAAAACGAGCGAGCCGGGCGGCAACTTCGGCTTCGATCCATTGCTCATGAAGGTTACGAATTTCCACGCGAAGGTGCGCGACCTGGTCGAGACGCGCGAGTTCAAAACCCTCCAGAGAACTCTGCGAACAGGTCATCAGATACTCAAGCGGCGGCTGGGAGCGGCGCACGAGTGGCCTCCAATGAGCATTCTCACGTATTAACGGACGGTTAATATATCACAAGAGTACCAGAAGTGGAGGATAGGACGGTAGGGCGAGTACCTGAGGAAAACCTGTTAAGCGAGGACGACGGGGAAATCGCGGAAGTATATTTCATTTTCGGCGCAAAACATTGTCAATTCGCCGCGGGAGCGAGAGGGCCAGGGGCCGCGTTTCGCGCCAAGCCGAAGTAAAAACAGCAAAGGGAATGCGTAGTTGTCACGAGCCGCGCAGCGAATTGCGAATAGGGCGGAGGCCGCATGATCGAAACAGCCGCGACGGACCAAAACATGGCAATGCCGCGAAAGAGGCGAGTGCCCACTGCGGCGCAGGCGCTGTGCCGGAGGACCCGCAACCGCGAGAACATGCGCCGCAGGCGGCAAGATCCGGCATTTCGAGCGTTTGAGAAGCGGCGGCGCGACTGGAAAGACTACGGACCGAAGCGGGATCGTTTATTCGAGGGCGCGACGGGCGCGCGGGCGGCCGAAGAGAAATCAAGGCCAAGATGCTCGATCTGCCGGAAACGCGAGGCGGTGGAGGTGATCACCAGGTTGCGGCCGTGTGCTGAGGTCCGAGGCGGATACGTGCAGATGCGGATTGCCTATTGCGGATTTTGTTGACCACGCGGTGGTGCGCAAGTCCCGGAATCTAGAGCGCGGTTAGCCGTAACGAGAATACGGAGGACATCGAGGTTGCGCGAGAACAACTACAACACGGGATTGCGCGGTGTTTTATTCGAAGCCAAACACTACGCACGAATGGGCTCGGCGGTGTGGTTATACGGATGGCTAGTACTGCGCCAAACGCATCAAACCGGAAGCGTCGGATGAGTTCTGGGCGGCGCGCCGATTCACTACCGGGAGATCGAAGAGGAAACCGGATTCAACCGGCGCACGCTGGAACGCTGGATGAAGGAGCTGCGGCGGCAGAAATATATCGAGACGGCGGTGTTGGACAGCGGGATCACGGTCAAAATTCTGAACGCGAAAAAACATTTGCACCGAGTCGGGGAAAACAAAGCGGTACGCGGAACTGCGGGGGGCGTACGCAGATCGGCGGAGGGTGTCCCGCAGAATTGCGTAGCGAGCCACGGCGAAAAATATTCGGGTCAGCAGTTTACGAGCGGGATAGGTAGTTCATTCCTAGTAAGAATAAAAGAAAAAGCAGGACGGGAATTTCATCAGCCTGTGGAAAACGAGAATAAATGGGCGGCGGCAATTGAGGAACAAAATCTAATTCATAAAAGCTCCCGGTCAGATCAAGGCCGCCCGCAAAATCGAATTCACTCAACCATAACGCAGCCCGAACCGGCGACAGCATCGGAAAAATCATCACCGCAGCAGAAATTTACCTGGTGCCTGCGCGAGCGCATGCGCCTGCAGCGCGCGGAACGGGACGAAGAAGTGCGTCGCGAGTTGGCGGTGGGAACCGGTCCGGAGGTGCGACACCCATGAAGATGGCAAAAAGTTTGCGCAAGGAAGCGACGCACGGTGCCGCGATTCCAGCGGGGTGGCGGCTGGCGTGGTATGAGCCGAAGCGGCGTGTTGGCGTGTATTACCCCGCGCCCCTGAATTGGATTCTGCGCGCGCTGCGCGAATTGCATCATCGCGCGCAACTCGCGGTACGCGCCCCGGGCATCGAGCGGGAAGACGTGTTTCAGATGCAGCGGCTGCACAAAGAACGCGAGCGGCTGGCGGAAGAATATGCGCGGGGGTACATGTCCGGCTGGCGCGAATGTTTTCAGACCTGCATGGCGGCGGTAGAAGAGGAGATTTCGCACGCGGATAAGGTGTGGGACATCAGTGCAATGTTTCCGGATGCCGGGAAAGGGCCCGGTTCAGGCAACTGATCGCGGAGAAATAATCTGTAGATACGCAACGACGGAAAATCACGCGCATTCTTCTGCGCCCAGGAGCGAGAATGAAGGCGAGCGCAGTGTTCGATGCGTGCCATGGACGATACCGCAGCCTGCAGGAATGGCTGGACGAA
>PMHK01000093.1 GCA_003156635.1 Acidobacteriota bacterium
AGCCGCGGCCGCATATGGGACATATACAACGGTAAAAGATTCTTCGAGCGACGATCCGGATTACGCGGGCATCATGCGCTTTTGGGATGCCAAAGCGAAGCGCGCGTCTTAGCCGACTGCGTTCCCCGGGAAAAAGCTAAGCGGCAAGTCGCGCGAGGTTCGTAATCCGGCGTTCGCCGCCAGTATCGACGGGATCGCGTTCACCACCACCGCTGCGGTGGCCACATCTCCGTGGGTCCCGCCCGGAATGGTGAGGGTGAGATTCGGGTCGCCGTTCAGCACCACGGTATCGGCCGGATTCTTCGCACCAACGTACATTTTCAATTCCATGAATATTTTTTCCTGGCCGGCCGCTGTGCCGCGACCCACCTGATGAACGCCGGCGACCTGCCCGGGCTCAACCTCCAGGAATTCCGTTTTGATCACTTCCTCCGCGATCATCGGCTCGATCGTTTCGGAAATATCGTCGAGCGAAAATCCCAGGCCATCCGCCACCATGGCGATCGATTCCGGCAATCCATGATGCTTGATCACGCCCGCCGCCACCTGCGCGCGGAATTCATCGGGCGTCATGCCCGCTCCGATTTTTTTCTGCAGCGGCAACCGGCGTTTCGAAGCGTCCACGATGCGGACCGCGCTAACCCAATCGACCCACTGCGAGACGGCGCTGAGCGTGAGCGGCAACTTGTCCATAACAAAACCCGGATTCACGCCGGTGCCCAACAGGGCCACGCCTTCTTCTTTCGCCGCCTCGTCGAGCGTTTTCGAAAGTTGCGGGTGCTTGCGGAAGGGATACGCGAGTTCTTCGCAGGTGGATACGATGCACAAGCCGGCGCCAAGGCAGGCCAGCAACTGATCCATCACGCTGGTCAGGTACGAAGAGGTCGAGTGCACCACGACGTCAGCCGGCTTAGCCAGCACCGAAGCAGCATCAGCGGAAACGAGTACGCCCCACGGCGCGTCGGACGCGCCAACGACTTCCCCGAGATCACGGCCCACCTTTTTCGCGTCCGTATCGATCGCGCCGACGATTTCGAGCGAATTTTTCTGGCGCATCAGACGGACAATGGACGCGCCGATGGGACCAATCCCGTATTGGATGACTCGAATTTTCTTTTTCACGATGGCTTCCCCTGAAATTTTTAGGAATTTATACCTTAAAGTGTCAGACGCGAGACTGCAACGGCTTTGCCCGCTCAAGTGTGGGCACCAAAGAAGTTCCACGACGTGCAGCTAGGAATTTAACAGGCAGGTTGTCTGAACCTGCCTCTTTGAGATCTAGGTCCGAGAAACGCCCAGTTCTAGTGGGCCGTAGAGTACTTTGCATAATCCGGATACGCCGGACGCTTGACCGGTTGCGGCGGATTCTTCGACAGCTCGTCCATCACTACCGCGATGGCTTTCTCCAGCTGCGCGTCGTGGCCTTGCCGCCATTCGGCCGGATCAAGTTCAAGGTCGATGTCCGGCTGCACGCCATGATTCTCCACTTCCCAAGTGCCGTCGAGCGTGAAGAAAGCAAACCGCGGCGCAGTGACGAAACCGTTGTCGATCAGATTGGGATATCCGCCGATGCCAACCAGTCCACCCCAAGTGCGTTTGCCAATCAGCGGACCCAGACCGACATGGCGGAAATACCAGGGAAGTGCGTCGCCACCCGAACCTGCGAATTCATTAGTGATCATCGCTTTCGGACCATAGATGCCGCTGAGCGGCGTCGAATAATCGGCGCCCTCGCGGGACATCCAGTAGTTCCAAACTTTCCGCTGCATGTACTGGATGATGTAGTCGGCGGCCTGACCTCCGGAATTGAAGCGTTCGTCGATCACCGCCCCTTGTTTTCCGAGCTGCGCAAAATAGTAGCGGTTGAAATTGGTGAAGCCACCCGCGCCGGTGTCGGGCAGATAGACGTAAGCCAGCTTGCCGCCGCTCAGTTTGTCGACGGTGCGCAGGTTGTCTTCCATCCACGCGCGATTGCGCAGCCCTCTTTCGTCCGGCACCGGAACCACAGTCACATCCCGCGAACCGGAGCCGTCGGGATTTGGTCCAACCTTCAGTACCGTTTGCTTTCCGGCGGTTTCTTGGAAATAGCTATCCACATCGTCTGCGGTTTTCACGTCGCGTCCATTCACGGCCAACAAATAATCGCCCGCCACGACATTTACGCCCGGCTGGGTGAGCGGAGCATGCAGCTGCGGATTCCAGTTTTCGCCGTTGAATACGCGCGCGAAGCGGTACCGGCCATTCTCGATTTTGTAATCCGCGCCGAGATAGCCGACTTCGAGCGGTTGTACTTCCGGAATATCCCCGCCGCCGACGAACATGTGTCCGATGTTGATTTGGCTCAGCATTTGCCCGAACAGGTAATTCAAATCGTCCCGCGTCGCGATGCCGTCGAGATACGCCGAATACTGTTTGGAGAGCGCGGTGAGATTTACGCCGTGAGCATGCGGGTCGTACAGAAAGTCGCGTTCGATCCGCCAAATTTCGTTGAACATCTGCTTCCATTCGGCGCGCGGCTCGACCCAGACCTGCATATTCTCAACTTTCAGTTGCCCGTCGCCGGGCTTTACCGCCGCCGCAGTGGGAGCGATCGACCAGTTGTCGCCCTGCTGGTACAGAATTTTCTCGCCATTGAACGAAATGGCGAAGTTCTGAACTCCCGCGACGATTTGCTCGGTCTTGCGCTTGCCGAGATCAAACTTGGAAACGGTCATCGCAGGCGGCGCCTGAGGATCGGCACCCGCGGGAAGGTCCGCGACAAATAGCTCTCCGGTTTTGCCGGCTACGACCGCCGCGTAGTCTTTGGGTGGAAGCGGCAGGGCCAGAATTCGCTGGCTGATATTGTCGAAATCGATCGTCACTTTCACCGGCTCTTTACTCTTATCTTTGCCCTTCTCCGAATCTTTGCCGCCCTTGTCGTCTTTCGCTTTATCGGCGTCATCCTTATTTTTGTCCGCGTCGGTTTTTTCCTCGTCGCTCTCCGGAGCCAGTGGCGAAGGCAAATCCTTGCGCAGCACAGTCACATAAATGTTGCGGGTAACTTCCTTGCCATCCGACGACATATCCAGTCCGCCGACGGTCGGCCCCACGTTCGTACTTGCCGCGAAATAAATATATTTTCCGTTTTGATCGAACACAGCAAACTGCGAATCGCTCATGCCGTCGGTGATCTGGGTCGATTTCCCGGAATCGAGCGAATACACGAAAACTGCACGGAAATGGTTGGGCAGGATCTTGGTGTAAACGATCCAGCGATTGTCCGGCGACCACGCCGGGCTCAAACCAACCGATTGGTAATAATCTGTATCAACCTTCACGGGTGTGGGCTTGTCGAGATCCACAAACCAAAAATTGAGGCGCTTATCGGTGTAAGCGATTTTCTTGCTGTCCGGCGACCAGGTCGGCCCGTTAAAGAAAGATGGCGCGCTGCCCAGATTGATTTTTCGGACTTCGCCCAGGCCATCCTGCGAACGCAGGTGCAAAGCGTACTCACCTGACTCGTCGGAAAAATAAGCGATCCATTTTCCGTCAGGAGACCAGGCCGGGTCGCGATCGGCCACGCCGGGGGAATTCGTGATGTTGCGGATATCGCCCTTGTCTCCAGGAACCGTAAGAATTTCGCCGTGCGCTTCAAAAACCGCGCGCACGCCGGTCGGTGAAATCGCCGCATTATTAATCTGCTTCATTACTTTTTCGAAGTGTGGCCGAACTTGGACCAGATCCGCATTGATCTGCACCCTCACTGGCTTCTCGGAATGCGATGCAAGGTCATAAAGATGTAGCGACCCGAATTGCTCGTAAACGATCGCGCCGGGACCGGCCTCGGCAGATTTAATGGGCATGCCGCTATTTTCGAGCACTTGCGTATCAGCTTTCGATTTCAGGTCATAGGCAAACAGAGCGTTCGCACCGTTGCGATCGGATAGAAAATAAACCGTATCCCCGATCCACATCGGATTGAAATCGTTCCAATCTTCATGCGGCAATTTCACGACACTGGAATCCGCAAGGTTTGCGATCCAGATCCGTGGCGACGTGCCGCCGCGATAGTGACTCCAGTTTCCAAAGGGACTTGGCGTCGGCCGATACGCCAAGAATTGCCCGTCAGGTGAATACGAGCCTTCCCAACCAAGAGGCAGCGGAACCTTGACGGGGAATCCACCTTCCGCCGGAACGGTGAAGAGCGCCTGCGTATTGTTCGCAAAGCCGTCACGCGGCGATGAAAATAAAATATTTTTCCCGTCCGGCGTCCAGCCCGACACCACGTCCGGCCCGGAATCAAACGTGAGACGCCGCGGCGTGCCGCCACTCGCCGCCAGGACGTAGACGTTCAGCTTGCCGTCGTACTCGCCGGTAAACGCGATCCATCGCCCATCGGGAGAAAAGTGCGGGCCGCGCTTGATGCCCGGACCCGCCGTCAGACGAATCGCCTCGCCGCCATCGCGGCTGACTTTCCACAAATCGTCGCCGTACATAAACGCGATGTCGGTGCGATTCACGGTAGGCTGGCGGAGGAGCAGCGGCTTTTCATCTTGAGCGAGCGAAGGTCGGGCAAAGAAGAACAACAGGGCGGCGAGGATCAGCGCGAACTTCTTCATCGAGACATCTCCTTGATTGGGCACCGGATGATACGCAAGCGCAGGGAAAAAGGTTTCTACCGCTTTTCGACGCAGCTCGCAGGCAAATGAAAGCGGATTTCTATGCGATTCTGCATGAATGAGCCGAAATTTCACACGAATTTATAGCGGTAACAGCGGGAACGCAGCAAGGAAAAGTGCAAAAATTAAAATCGCGAGCGGCTCGCGCGATAAAACTCCCGCAGCGTCGTAACATTCGGTCCATAGGAACCGACGCGGCCGGCATCCACCGGCAATCCCAGATACTCTGCTTGCTCAATGCTCAACCCGGCATCATCCAATTCAGCCAAACTATAACCTTCCGTGGGAACCAGCCGATTGCGTCGCGAGAGATCCACCGGGCGCGGAGGCCGGTGCGCGCTCCAGCGCTTTCCTACAATGGCGGCAAAATCATCCCAGTCCCGTCGATTCCACATATTCCCCCCAATGCCCCGGGTTCGTCAGTCCCGGTCACGCTATTGGATGCTGGCATCGCACTTTCGGTAACTCGAATTTCGCGTGAACATTGCCGCGCCCCGAGACTCGTTTAGCGGCGAGCTGCTCAGGATTCGAGTGGAGCAGATAGTAACTCCATTGTCGTTCGAAAGTCGCCTCAGAAAACCTCGTGTATCGATAAAGTTATTGGATAGGAGGACCGCCGCCCGGCCGTCGGCGAGTCGGTTCCACCAACGGCGGGGCGGGCGTTCGCGGTGTTATACTTTTGGTACGCCGATTCACTTTGTCGCCCGCGTGCGCCTGATATGAGCAATCCAGTTATCGTCGTCCACTACCACGAAGTCTGGCTGAAGGGCCGGAACCGCCGATTTTTCCTGCGCAAGCTGCACACCTCGTTGCGACTCGCGCTACAAGGGCTTCCCGTAAATCGTATCGAGCCGCTGGGCGATCGCATGCTGGTTTGGATTGACGATTCTTCCGCGCTTCCCGAGATTTCCGCCAGAATCGATCGCGTTTTGGGAATTGCCTTTTATGCAATTGCCCAACCTACTGACCGAGCGATGGAAGTTCTTTGCGAAACAGCCTGGAAGCAGGTCGAAGTTCTTCGATTTTTCAATTTTGCGGTGCGTGCAAAGCGCAGTGACAAATCCTTCCCGTTATCCAGCGTGGAAACGGAAGCGGCGGTTGGAAAATATATTCTCGATCGTCTGCGCGCGCAGAATCGCGAGGTGCGTGTCCGGCTGAAAGATCCGGAGCTGACCTGCTACATCGAAATCATGCGGGGTATCGCTCTCGTTTACGCACGCAAAATTCCTGGTGCCGGAGGCCTGCCCGCCAATACGGCTGGCCGCCTGACTTGCCTTCTTTCCGGAGGATTCGACTCCGCGGTTGCTGCGTATCAAATGATGAAGCGCGGCGCTCATCTGACTTTCGTGCATTTTTATGGTGCCGGCGTACAGCCCGGCGAATCATCGGCCTATGTCGCGGGCGAACTGGTTAAACAGTTGGTGCCGTACCAGACCCACGCGAAATTATATCGAGTGCCTTTTGAACCGATTCAGCGCGAAATTGCGAGCAGCGCGCCGGAGGAATTCCGGGTGCTCTTGTACCGGCGCATGATGTTGCGAATTGCCGAAGCTTTCGCCCGGCGTGATCGTTCGCTCGCGCTGGTCACCGGCGACAGTCTCGGCCAGGTCGCATCGCAAACTATGCATAATATGGTCGCCGTGGACGCCGCATCGAAGATGGTTGTTTTTCGCCCGCTGGTGGGAACCGACAAAGAAGACATCATCGTTGCGGCCAGAAAAATCGGCACGTACCCCATTTCCGCCGAACCTTTTCATGATTGCTGTCCGATGTTTCTTCCGCGCCAGCCCGCGCTGTACGCTTCACCGGAAGACTTGGCAAGGGCCGAAGAAAAACTTGACGTCAACGAGTTGACCTTCAGGGGAATCCGCACTGCTTCGCTGCTGAAATACGAATACAAATCCGGCCGCGTGGAAGTTTCAGAAGTGCCGATGAAGGCTGGCCGGCACAACTCCCAAATCGCCGTCGGCTAAATTCGCGAGTCGCATTCAAAACGCCTTAAACTCCCTGGAAATTTCCAAGTGCAAAAAAAAGAGGAGCGAGCACGTCGCGCCTCTTTTGCATGCAGACACTCCGCAACACTATCGATCGCGGCCGCCGCCTCCGCCATATCCTCCGCCGCGACCACCGCGATTGCCTCCGCCGCCTTGTCCGCCGCGTCCGCCGCCGCTTCCGCCTTGCCCACCACGGCCTCCGCGACCACCTCCGCCTCCACCTTCCTGCGGTCGTGCTTCATTCACCACTAACGCGCGTCCCAGAAAATCTTTTCCGTTCAACGCTTCAATCGCCTTCACCGCGTCGGCATCATTGGCAATTTCCGCGAACCCGAAACCGCGCGGCTGATCGGTAAAGCGGTCCCGTAAAAGCGTGAGCTGATCGGGTTGCACTCCGATCTCCGCGAACATCGCTGCAATTTGCTCTTCAGTAGCCTTGAATGGCAAATTGCCGAGATACAGTTTCTTCATGGACCGTGCTCCTTGGGCTCCTGATCCACACCAGGGCGCCATTGAGAAGCTGAAGAAGCAGGATTTCGGCCGCGGGACTCCATCTGGCGATGGGCCCTACCCGGTCTGAAGCGAGCGCTCCAGCAACTGGCAGCATCTTGTTCTTATTGCCTTGGACAGTCAACAACTGGGAGTTTCAGAAGGGCTTCGGCGGGAGTTTTTGCGGGTGACGATATTTCAGCGCAATTTCACTGCGTTTTCTGATTTCGAACTACGTGCGGTAGCTCGCGTTGATGTGAATATATTCCGTCGTGAAATCGCAGGTCCACATGCGTGCTGTCCCGGCGCCCGAATTCAAATTGACGCCGACCGGAACAAACGATGCCAACATCTTGCGATGCGCGACGCGCTCGTCGAAAGCGTGTTCGCGGCCGTGGCGGCAAACCGGAAGACCAGCCAGATGGATGTCCACGCGATTGGATTCAAAATTGACGCCGGAGCGGCCCGCGGCCGCGATAATCCTGCCCCAATTGGGATCCGCGCCGGCAAAAGCCGTCTTGACCAATGGAGAATTCGCGATGGTGCGCGCGATCTGAATGGCCGCGGCATCGGACGGCGCTCCGCGCACTTCGATTTCGATCACCCGTTGGGCGCCTTCGCCATCGGCCACAATTTGCAAGGCGAGCGATTTGCAGACTTCCTCGAGCGCCCCGCAGAAATTCTTGTACGCTGCATCTTCTCGCGTAATTTTGCGCGCGCCGGATTCTCCATTCGCCAGCAGCGTCACCGTATCATTCGTGGACGTGTCGCCATCCACAGTGATGGCGTTGAATGTACCATTCACGACTGATCGCAGCGCCCGCGCGAGTAACGCCGGAGAAACCGAAGCGTCGGTAGCCAGAAAAGCGAGCATGGTTGCCATTTTGGGCTGAATCATTCCCGCGCCTTTCGTGCATCCGAGAATGCGCACCTCTTTGCCCCCGAGGCGAAATTTGGCCCACGCACTTTTTGGACGGCTGTCAGTGGTCATAATCGCGCGCGTAAACTCGGTGAACGCACGCGCGTTGTTTCCGCGGGCGCGAACCAGCTTCGGTACCGCGTTAACTATTTTCTGCCATCGCAGCGGAACCCCGATAACGCCCGTGGAACAAACCATAATTTGCGTCGGACGAAGCTTTCCTAATTCTTTAGCGACCTTGAGCGTCGTTGCCGTAGCGGCGGTGAATCCTTCCGAACCTGTGCAGCAGTTCGCGTTTCCGGAATTCACGACGACGCCGCGCATCTCCGTTCGGGACTTCTTCAGATGGAGCTGCGAGGTGATGACCGGGGCGGCCTTGACCCGGTTGGTGGTGAAAACGGCCGCGGCGGTAGCCGGCGTTTCGCTGACGATTAGTCCCAAGTCCAATCCGGATTTTTTCAGGCCGCACGCCATGGAGGAATACGCGAAACCGCGCGGAACGTCCGCATTCGAAATGCGCCGCGATGCGGATGTTTGGTTCGGCAGCTTCGATTGTTGGGATTTCATGAAATCTTCGCGCGTGAACTGAGCCGCGCCTTGAATTCATCGAGTGCCGCGCGAACAGCAGTGGGCGCTGTACCGCCGGGAATGTTGCGGCGCGCGAGCGCCGAATCAAGCGTAAGCATCGTGCCCAAATCGTCGCCGAAGGCTGGCGAAAATGTTTTCAGGCGCGCGAGCGGCATATCGCGAACCGTCTTTTCTTCCTGTTCCGCGGCGCGCAGCACTTTTCCCACGATTTCATGCGCCTCGCGAAATGGCACGCCGTGATTCACCAGGTAGTCCGCGATTTCAGTGGCCACCAGCGCAGGATCCGAAGCCGATTCACGAAGTTTGTCCTCGCGGAAGCGGGTTGCACCCAACGTTGCCGCCGCGATTCGCGTCATGGCCAGGGCCTGATCGTGCGCGGTGAACAACGCTTCCTTGTCTTCCTGCAAATCGCGCTGGTAGCTCGAGGGCAGACCCTTGCAGGTCGTGAGCACGGTAATCAGCGCGCCATAAATCCGGCCCGTTTTCCCGCGGATCAACTCCCAGGCATCGGGGTTCTTTTTTTGGGGCATCAGGCTGCTGCCCGTGGAAAACTCATCCGGCAATTCGATGAACGCAAACTCGGGAGTCGCAAACAAAACGAAATCTTCCGCCAACCGGGACAAATGCATGGCCAGTGCAGACAGCGCAAAAAGATACTCGAGCGCGAAATCGCGGTCACTGACCGCATCCAGGCTATTTGCAGTGATCCGGGGAAATCCGAGATCCTGCGCGAGTGCGTTGCGATCCAACGGAAACGCACATCCCGCCAGCGCGCCGGAGCCGAGTGGGCAAGCATCCGCGCTTTTTGCCGCCGCCAAAAACCTTTCCGCGTCACGATCAAACGCTTCTCCATGCGCCAGCAACCAGTGCGAGAGCAGCAACGGCTGGGCGTGCTGCATGTGAGTGGTGCCCGGCATGGGAACTCCAAGGTTTTTCTCGGCCTGCTCGGCAAACGCAGCTTCGAGCAAACCAACTGTGGAAATGATTTCCCCGGCAGCCTGCTTCACATACATCCGAAATTCCGTCGCCACCATTTCATTGCGGCTGCGGCCGGTGTGCAGCTTGGCGCCGAGCGGCCCCAGCTTTTCGATCAACGCGGTCTCGGCGAAATGATGCACGTCTTCCGCTGGCGACGAATCAAGCCAGGCCAGATCGGTTTGCGCGCGCTTTTCAATTTGATCGAGCGCCTCAATAATCGCCGCACATTCTTTGGTCGTGAGGATTTCAGCTGTGGTGATAGCTCGCGCCCAGGCACGATCGAGTGCGAGTTCCTGGGGCAGCAAACGGCGATCGAAACTCCACGAGCGTTCAAACTCGTAGAACAACGCGTCGGGTCCGCGCTCGAACCGGCCTCCCCACATTTTTTGAGGACCGGGAGCGGTCATCAGGCGCGGGCCTTCTGCGTGGTTTTTTCAGTTTGGGGCACTTGCGCCTCTTGCGGCACCGTGATCGGCAGCGCGAAAAGATTGATGAAGCCTTCCGCGTCTTTTGGGTTATAGCCGGTCATGGTGAAGCTGGCGAGATTGGTGCGGTACAGCGAATACGGCGAGCGTCGCGAAGCGATGGTGACGTTTCCGCGACAAAGCGTGAGCGCAACCGATCCGGTGACTCGCTTTTGCGACGCGGTAAAGAACGCGTCAAGCGATTCTCGCAAAGGAGTAAACCACATGCCGTAGTAAACCATTTCAGCGTAACGCAAAGCCAATTGTTGCTGGTAATGCGCGGTTTCGCGATCCAGCGCGAGAGATTCCAGTTCGCGGTGAGCAGTAACCAGCAAAGTGCCGCCGGGAGTTTCGTATGCTCCCCGAGATTTTATTCCTACCAGCCGATTTTCGACGATGTCCATCCGGCCAACGCCGTTGGCCGCCGCGATCTCGTTCAATTTATTAAGCAGTGCCATCGCGCCCAGATTTTTACCGTCGACAGAAACTGGTGTGCCACCTTCGAACCCAATTTCGACCGTAGTCGGTTTTTCCGCGGCCTTTTCGGGAGCCACCACCCATTGCCACATCGCTTCATCGGGAGCGTTGGCCGGATCTTCCAGTACGCCGCCTTCGTGGCTCAGGTGCCAAATATTACGATCCCGGCTGTAAATATTTTTCTTGGTTTGCTCCACCGGAATGTTGTGACTCTGCGCGTAGGCAATAGCCTCCTCGCGCGAGACGATGCTCCATTCGCGCCAGGGAGCAATAATTTTCAAATCCGGCGCAAGCGCTTTCGCGGCCAACTCAAAGCGCACCTGATCGTTGCCCTTTCCGGTGCAGCCATGCGCCACCGCGTCAGCGCCCAATTGTTTCGCCAATTGAACCTGACGTTGCGCCAGTAAGGGCCGCGCGAAAGAGGTGCCGAGCAAATATTTATGTTCGTAAACGGCACCGGCGCGCAATGTCGGCCAAATGTATTGCGTGATGAACTCTTCGCGAAGATCTTCGACATACGCCGAGCTGGCGCCAGTGGCCAGCGCCTTCTTGCGCGCGGCCTCCAGGTCTTCTTGCTGGCCCAGATCGCCAATCATGGCGATCACTTCGCAGCCGTCATAATTTTCCTTGAGCCAGGGAATGATGATCGAGGTGTCCAAACCTCCGGAATAGGCCAGCACGACTTTCTTTGGCAAAGGTATCTCCTCTATAGGCATGATGATTTCGAATTGTTACGCGAGCACGAATCTGTTTTTGTAGGGCAATTTAGTTGAGTAGCGTAAGCAAAATCGCTTTCTGCATATGCAGGCGATTTTCGGCTTGTTCGAAGACGATGGATCGCGGCGAATCCATAACCTCCGCCGTAACCTCTGCTCTGCGATGAGCGGGAAGGCAATGCATAAAGATCGCGTCTGCCGCTGCGTGGGAAAACAACTTGTCATTTACCTGGTAGTCCGCGAAGGCCGCCGCGCGCGATGCTGATTCATCTTCTTGCCCCATGCTGGTCCACACATCGGTGTAGATCGCCTGCGTATCCGCCACCGCTTCTTCGGGCGAGTGCAGCAACTCAATTTTTCCACGGGTCTCGCGAGCCATACGCTTGGCCTCGGAGACCACGCTCGGGTCCGGCTCGTAGCCCGGCGGCGTCGCGACGCGGATATGCGCGCCGGTGCGCGAGCCGATGCTGAGCAGCGAGTGACACATATTATTGCCATCGCCGACGTACGCGATTTTCAGCCCGCGCAAATTGCCAAACCGCTCTTCCAGCGTGAAGAAATCCGCGAATCCCTGGCACGGATGGTAGAGATCCGAAAGCGCGTTGATCACTGGCACATTCGAATTGTCAGCCAACTGACTCAGCGATTCTTGCTTGAAGACGCGCGCCACAATACCGTTCACCCAACGCGACAAACTCTTCGCCACGTCACCCACGGGCTCACGTTCGCCAAGATGCGAAACGGTGTGATCCAGAAAAACCGAGCCGCCGCCGAGACTCGCGATACCCACTTCAAACGAGACCCGTGTGCGCAGCGAAGGCTTTTCAAAAATCAGCGCCAGAAAGCGTCCGGCCAAGGCTCCACGGTAGCGATCCGGACGCGCCTTCACGTCCGCAGCGAGGTGGAGCAGCTCGCGCGTTTGCGCCGGACTCCACTCCATCCCGGTCAGGAGATCATTGGTTCGAATTGCCGGCGATGTTGCCGTTGCGTTCATGTTTACCTCGCTGCAGCCCGTGTTGCGGGCTGCTTCCGCGTTGCAGATTCGGTTTGAGTGGTAGAACTTGCAGCGGTGGAGACAACTTCCAAAACATTCGCAAACTTCGTCAGAAACTCGGTGACCTCTGCTCGGGTCACAATAAATGCGGGAAGCAACCGGATGATGTGCTCATGAGTGCAGTTGATGATCAGACCTTGACGCAGCGCCTCGCTGACGATTGGCCCCCCGTCAATCGAAAGATCGACGCCGACAATCAAGCCTTCCCCTCGTATCTCGCGGATAAAATTGAAACGCGCCGCCAATTTTTCCAGGCCCGCCCGCAATTGCTCGCCGCGTTCACGCACGTTCTCCAGCAAGTTCCGCTTCTCGATGACGGTCAACACCTGCAGAGCAGCCGCACAAATCAAGGGCCCGCCTCCGAAGGTGGTGCCGTGCATTCCCGGCGTAAATGCAGACGCGAACTGCTCGTTCGCGATAATTGCGCCAAGTGGCAATCCGCCGGCCAGTGGCTTGGCGATCGTTACCGCATCGGGCCCTGACGCAAACCGCTGATACGCAAAATATCGGCCGGTGCGGCCCAGGCCGCACTGAATTTCGTCCGCGATCATCGCGGCGTCGTGCTGCGTAGCCAGCGCCCGAGCGCGATTCCAGAATTCCTCGCTGACCGGAAAAATCCCGCCTTCGCCCTGAATCGTTTCCAGAACGATGGCGCACACCGTATCGTCGAATTTGCGCTCGAGGTCGGCGACATCATTGAACTTCACAAATTCCACGCCGGGCACCAGCGGAGCAAAAGGCTCGCGATATTTTTCCGGATAAGTGATCGAAACGGCGCCGAAAGTTCGGCCATGGAACGAATTTTCGAGAGCCAGGATCCGAATTTTCTTGGCCGTGCTGCCGCTGGCGGACCTGGCGTGCGCGTACGCTCGCGCCAGCTTAAGCACTCCGTCCATCGCTTCGGTGCCGCTGTTCGTAAAGAAAACGCGATCGAGGCCAGACCATTCCGCTAGCTTCCGTGCCAGCGGCCCCTGAAACGGATTCTGGAAAAGATTCGACAGGTGGATCGCGCGTCCTGCCTCGCGGCGAATCACCCGCACCAGATCACGATGCGCGTGGCCCAAAGCGTTGACCGCAATGCCACCCAGAAAATCCAGATACTCGCGNNTAGCGCGATTCATCAGCGCGGATTTGCTCCGCGGCAGACTGTCGGCGCGCTGCTGCTGTTGATTTTTTCATTGTACCGGCGTGGCTCCGTGTGTTGCGGCCGCCGAGGAATGAATTAGAGGCAGCACCCGCGTGCCGTGGGAAGCTGATCCGCTAATCGCGGAAGCCAGCGCTTCGGGCAACGTGCCGCCGACAATCCGTACTTCAGAAATTCCCGCCGCCAGTGCGCGCTTGGCCGCTTCGAGTTTCAGAATCATCCCGCCCGAAACTTTGTTATGGCGAATCAATTCTTCGATCTCACCGCCGCCGATGACGCGCAACACTTTTGCGCCATCCAGCACACCTTCCACGTCGGTCAGGAAAATCAGGCGATCGGCCTGAATAAATTCCGCCGCCGCGGCCGCCATGTGGTCGGCATTGTNNGCATCGGCTCGGCCAGAAAACACGCCGCATCGCTCGCGCTGATGCCCACCGCCGGTTGCCCGGCCAAAGAAATTGCGCCGGCGAGGCGCTTGTTCAGCAGTCCGCCAAAAACCATGATGGCGGCGTCGCGTATTTCGCGATCGGTCACCCGCAAGCCGTTGACGAACTGGCTGGTGATTCCCATACGCGCCAGGGTTGCCGTAAATATTTTTCCGCCGCCGTGAATCACCAGCAACTCGTGGCCGTCACGGGCCAGTTCGCTGATCTGGCGTGCGAGGGTGTGCACC
>PMHK01000221.1 GCA_003156635.1 Acidobacteriota bacterium
CAGAGGAGCGCCCTTCGCGACGAAGGATCTCCTTCTTGCCCAGCCGCCGACCGCGAAAGGATCCGTGGTTAGCTACGTTTCGGTGTAGCCGTCCTCCCAACCAGTTTGCCCAACTTCGTTGCGGTGGATTTGAAATCCTTGTGGAAAATTCACAAAACGCGACTTGTACTTAAGCCGTTCGGTCCCCCTCACCCCTCCAACGAAATATTCCCCAATCTCGACTTCCCCGCCGTCGCCGTGTAAAACCCAAACACCGCCATCCCCACAATCATCGCGAAAACAATAATCGTCGGCTGCGCGTACCACTCCGCAAAATGCCCGGTCAACGGATACGCCTCCAGCACATTATTCAACGTCAGCCCCACCAGCAGCGCCAACAACCCAAATCGCACCAGAAGCAGCAACGCCGTCCCAAACACCAGCACACTCTCCACCACACCCAGCACTGGGTGTTCCCCGAACGCCGTCGGAATCGCAAACAGCACGATCGTCGCGGCCACCGCCAGCCACTGATTCCGCAGCACCAGCCTCACCAGAAAGAAAATAAAAAACAGCGCCAGCGCCCCAAACAGATACAGCGCCACATTCAGCAGAATGTCGCCCAGCGTGTAATGCATCCCGGCCAAAATAACGAAGTCCAGCTGATTCACCGGCACCGTCGGCGTCTTCCCGGTCCAACCCGGAAACAAATTCACCACCATCGCCAGGATGGCCCAGCCCAGCGCCGCCAGCACGCCCAGCAACACATCGCGCCCCACCACCGGATCCAGAAATTCTCCAGACAGCACGCGCGACCACGAAACCAGCGCCGTCGGCCACCGTTTCCGCACGTGTGGCTCCAGCGCCACATACATCAGCCAGACCAACGCCGTCCCCACCAGCGCCCAGCCCACCATCATCAGCACCAGACTCACTTCACCCATGGTCGGAATGTGATGCGCGAAAAAAGCCATGGCCACGAAGGACAGCACGAACATGAATATCGCCAGTTTTGCCGCGCCCTTCCAGTCGCTCCGTCCCGCGCGCACATTCGCCCGCGCCAGCACAATTCCCGCCACGACCACCAGCAGGAATATTCCCAACAAAATTCCGTTCTCTACTTTGTCCCGGGTCGCTTGCGTATCGCCGCGCATCCGGTCCGGCGTGTCCCAACTGGCGATCAAACTGAAATACACCGGCTTGCCGCGATAGGCCGCCGCTTCCACCCGCAACGGCAGTTCCGGTTGTCCCGGCCACGTCCCGATCCACGCTTCGCGCGTATCGCTCGAAACCAGCCCGGTCCACTCCGGCGTCGTCGCCTGAAATTGTTTCGGATCCAAACCCGCCGCTGCAAAAAGCGGCGCCCAATTCGGCGCGCTCCCCGCGCCCGTCGACGTATCCAATTGCGGCGGTATCCCCAGAAATTCCATCAGCCGTCCGTCCGGCGCAAAAAATTCCTGCACCATCCCGGACAGCCGCACCGGGGGTTGCTCCGGAAACGCTCCGGGCGTCCAGCTGAAATCCGTGTTCTGCATGTACTGCGGACTCTCGCGATACCAGAACGCTACCGTCGGCGGAAATCCCGCCTTCAATCGTTCCCAGCGATTCTTGCTCTGGTCCTTATCCTTTATGTAGTTCACGAACCCGTAATACCGCCCGAATCCGTACGACGTATCCACGCCCGCCGGATAACCCAGCGACTGCGTCAGTTCGCGCGCCTTTTCCGCCAGCACTTCCGCCGACATCGGCATCGGCACCAAATTCACCACGAATACGCGATTGGCCAGCACCGCCATCGCGGCGAGTCCTACTAAAATCAGCGCCAGGCACGCCCACGCAATCGCCGGACGCAATCCTTCCTTTTCGCCCGACGCCGCCACCATCGCCGGCGATGGTGTCTCTCCCGCCGCCAAAGCCGCGGCCAGCGGATCGCCTCCCGGCAACGCCGCCGCCACCTGCAAGGCCGACGCCGGACGTTTCGCCGGATCTCTTTCCAGACAGCGTTGGATCACCCGCTCGGTCAGCGGATCGATATCCTTCACCAGCGCCGAAATACTGGATGGCGACGACGTTTCCCGCAGCCGCAGCAGCTCCCCAATCGACGCCGCCTCGTACGCCTTCTTCCCCGTAAAAATTTCGTACATCACCAGCCCCAGCGAATAAATATCGCTGCGCTGCGTCACTTCCACTCCCGCCAGTTGCTCCGGCGCCATGTACGCCGGCGTTCCGGCGCTCACTTCTTCGCCGCCCATATTTTCCGAAAGCGCCGCCAAACCAAAATCCGTGATGCGCACCCGCCCGCGCCCGTCCAGCATGATGTTGCCGGGTTTCAAATCGCGATGCAGCACGCCGTGATCGTGCGCCGCCGCCAGGCCTGCGCACATCTGCCGCGCGATATCCAGTCCCTTGGCCTGCGGAAATTGTCCGATGCGCCGCAACAGCGAAGACAAGTCTTCGCCGTCCACATATTCCATGGTCAGAAATAAACGCCCGTCCATTTCGCCCACGTCGAAAACCCGGCACACATTCGCGTGCGAAATCTCCCGCGCCAGCCGCACTTCCTGGTAAAAACGCTCCCGCGCGTTCTCGTCGTCGTGCATCGAGACCGGCAAAAATTTCAGAGCCACGGTCTGATTCAACTTCAAATCTTCCGCCCGAAAAACTTCCCCCATCCCGCCTTTACCCAAAAGCGAAACGATCCGGTAGCGATCGGCCAAAGTAGTTCCAGCCACGTAATGCCCTTGATTCGACGACCGCGATCCCGACGCACTGCTCGATGTAAAACTCTTCCCTCCGCGCGCCTCCCCCGAGGTTCGCGCTTCATTCGACGTGCGTGCGCTACCAAATGTCCCACTCGCGCGCCCCGATCCAGACTCGCCGCCACCAGCCGCACCGCCGCCAACGGTTCGCCCGCGACCGTCGCCGCCTCCCGGCACCGAACTTCCACCGGATCGACCCGCGCCGCCCGTACCTTCGCGCGGCCCCACGCTCGTCACCGTCGGGCTCGAACTCTCATCCACCGCCGTCCCACATCGCGGGCAAAACGTCGCCCGCAGCGGCAACTCCTCCGCACACGAAAAACATTTCATGCCGTCATCCTACACAATTTCCCCAGGCCCCGCCCCGCGTTTTCACCACGCCAAATTCCGTAACCAAGCCAACGCACCACGAAGCCGCCCACATCACCTGTAGCGGCCAGCTTTAGCTGGGCCATTTGCGGTTGCCCGTTGCTTTTGTTTCTGCCGTTGCCGTTACGCCATCATTCTGAGCGCAGCGAAGAATCTCACCCTCGATCCTCCACGCACCCACAAATCGCCCGCATGTTGACCCAGCACCGCGAGTCTGCGCCGGTCGGTAGCGGCACTCCCAGTACCTGAAATTGTTCTTGACCTTCCCCCTTCGCACTGTAATATTTCGCTAGCTGTAAACTTTCTATACTTCGTTCTACGCTTTGCTCTGTCCCTTGCTTTACCGGAGTAACACATGAAACTTTGCGCGCGATTCTTTTTGCTCCTGGGCTTCGTCATCGTTCTCGCCGCTCTAGCGCCGCGCGCCTCCGCCGATACGCAAGACCTGATCCTCGGCACCACCGTCATTCCCGTGGATTCCTTTAGCTTCACCAATTCCACGTTCATCGTCACCATCGACGATACCGACGCCTCGGGACTCAACACCCTCGCGCCACCCATCGACAAGCTCGTGTTTCAACTTTTCGCCGCCGGCACCTCCGTCCCCGAACTCACCGTCACCTTGACCGACGTGACTATCGCGAAAGTAGTAGAGTCGGCCAACGGCACTGTCACCGACACATTCACCTACAAAGCCATCAACTCCGTGGAGACGCCTCCGGCCACTGCTCCAGAACCTGCCACGCTCGGCCTGCTGGCCCTCGGCGTTCTCGCTTGCCTCGCCATCGCCCAGAAAAAAACCGCCTGATGCCCGCCAGCGGATCGTAATCAACGCAGCCCTCTTCAATCCTGCCACCGCCCAACGTATACTGGCCCCGATGTCTCCGCGAAGTCCAAAACGAACCCGCGCCCTGCGCCTCGCCGTCTACGCGTCCGCCGCGATCCCCACGCTGGCGCTTCTCACCACGCTCGCCACCCGCACCCGCGCCGCCGCCAAAGGCAACGCCGTCCCCACCCTCGAATCTTTCTACATCGTCACCCAAGCCGCTTTCCGCGACGGCCCCGCCTGGGTCGATCACATCCTCGATCTTCGCCCCGAAGGCGCCGACGTCCTCATCCGCGAAGTCCGCATCGCACCCCTCGCCCCCGCCTGCCCGCATCACGTCACCCTGCGCGCCGTCGAAAAAATTCTCCCCGCCACCACCGTCCAGCGTCTCGCCGGAAAATTCGAACTCTGCGGCCACGCCGAAGAAGACGTCGACGGCATGATCCACGCCGCCAAGCTCGAAGACGCGCCCAACATCGACGATCCCTCCAGCCAAACGATCATCGCGGTTTGCGGCGGCGAAAAACGCATGTTCGAGCTGCCCTACCCCGAAACGCTGCGCTTTGAAGCCCTCACCCTGGCCAACGCCCACGTCGCCCATTACTGGGAAATCGCCGCCGACCTCGAAGCCGACGCCTTCGGTTCCGACTTCTCCCTGGCCAAGCTCACGCCCGCCCAAGACCAAACCGCTCAGGACCTGGGCGCAAAAATCCTGCCGGAAATTAAATCAGGAAGGTACAAACAAGGTTTCGCCGACGCCGACTGCCCCTACGCCGAATGTCGCGACCACAGCGTCAACTCCGCGCTACAAGGCTACTCCGGCCCCATCTTCACCTGCCCCAAGGACTAGAAACCCAAACCCACCCCGCCGCCTTCAATCTCTATCCCTCGCGCAAAAAGCTCACCGCGAAGCGGGCCCCATCGCCGCCCGTGCCACCTGTAGCGGCCGGCGTAGCCGGGCAGCCGTTGTGGTTGTCTCTGCCGTTGCGGTCGCCGTTGCGGTTTCCGTTGTTTTTGCCTCCCGCTTCGGTTCACGTCGTCATCCCGAGAGAGGCGCGGCCGATTTTGCCGCGTCGACGAGGGATCTATCCTCGATTTCTCCGCCCGATCGCGCCCAATACTCAAAGGAAGCTCCTCCGCTTCACTCTGGATAACGCCGTAGCCAGCACAAAAAAAAGAGCCTCCGCAAACGCGGAGGCTCTCCATTTTCCATTCCTGCACTTCGCGCCAAAGCGCGCAGCTCGAAACTAACGAGGCAGTGTGGTCAACGGCTTGGTCGCTTCCAACTTCTTCGCCTTCTTCAAGGGTTTCTTTGCCATGGTATTTCCTCCGGACTTGCCTCCCCGTTTTCGTTCTCGGGGCTTGTCGAAGTTATATGCAAATCGCTAGCCAATGTCCACGAAAACACGTCTGCCTCCAGCTCATCGCCCCGCCGAACGCCCACTCGCGTCCGCCATTTCTCGAACACCAAGTCCCGGCGCCCGCAAAAAAAAAGGGCTGCCTCAACAGGCAGCCCCGAATCACTTGTGAAACATCCCTCGCCTCGCGGCGACGGAATCCCGCTTACTTCGCCAGTCGGATCAACGGCTTGGTCGCTTCCAACTTCTTCGCCTTCTTCAAGGGTTTCTTTGCCATGGTGGTTCCTCCGGACTTGCCTCCCCGNNCAAATCGCTAGCCAATGTCCACCACCACTCGCCCGCGGCGCTATCTCCCGCCGAATCTTTCCCTCTGCCCGCGTCCGCCTCCTACCCGCCCGTCTTTTTCCCATCTCGCCTGCTGAATATTTCAACGCAACCGCCATTTTTTCAACACCTCGCGGCCTCCTCGCCGATGGAACATTCCCGGCCCGATTCGCGTATCCTTAACCAACACCTAAGGAGCTCGATCAACTATGCGCCTGAATCGCTTGCCTCAGAATTTATCCATCGCCACCGCGCTGGCGTTTGCGATCGCAATCATTTTGGCTAGCCCATCTGCTTCCCTGGCCCAGAACCAGAATGGCTCCAGCTCCGGCTCTTCTTCCACCCAGTCCGATAGCGGCAACTTCAGCGCCGGAATCAACCTCGGCAAAGACGCCAGCGCCAAAGACGTCGGCCTGCCTCTGTACCCCGGCTCCCATCGCCATCAGGACTCCAAGGACGATAGTTCCGCTCTCAACCTCGGCCTCTGGGGCGGTTCCAGCGGTTTCAAGATGGCTATGCTCAAGATGGACTCCACCGATTCGCCCGACAAGATCGCCGCGTTCTATCGCAAGGCGCTTTCGAAATACGGAAAAGTGCTCACCTGCAGCGGCCCCGGTGCAGAGGCCTCCGCCGACGCCTCCAAAGATTCCGCCAAGTCGACCGACCTAAGTTGTGACAATAACAAGCCAGACAAATCCGAAATCGAACTGANNGGCCGGAACCAAACAGAATCAACATGTGGTAGGAATTAAGCTGGAAGGTGCCGTCACCACTTACCAGCTGGTCTATATCGAAACTCACGGTTTGGACGACGACAAGAAGTAACCACCAGAAGTAACCACAAGAAGTGACCGCGCGCCACCACCGCGATTTCCGCAGCACGCCGATTTTCCAATTTCTATTTTCTACTTTCCACTTTCCGCTTTTCTACGGTCCCCGCCGGATCCACCACAAAACTCTTCCCACAATCCGCCAGTTCCGGTCGCGTCCCATCGAAATCGGTTTGTAGTCCCGGTTCTCCGATTCCAGCAATTGCACGCCTTTCATCGTCAGAAAACGCGACAAAGTCAGTCCGGTCCTCTTGTGCCAGGCCACGATGACCTTGCCATTCAAGTCGTTGGCGTTGTTTTGGCTGCTATCCACCACCACGATGTCGCCATCATCGATCATCGGGCTCATCGAAGCTCCGCGCACCCGCAAGCAGCTGGTCGATGCCGGGTTCGGGCACCACAGCGCCGGTGCCGCGATCATTTCCGATACGTCCGCGCGGTCCAGGTCGAGTACCTGATCGCCCTTGGCGCCGTGCGTCCCGGCGTGCACCGCCAGCACCGGTAAGGCCACCAATTTGGTCTTGGATTTGACCCGTGACGCCGTGCGCTTTTCGCCGCTTCCCGCCAGCACAATTTCGAAATCCGGGAAATCGACCTTGTGCAATACTTCGGACCCTTGCGGAAACATCCTCGACAGGTCGGCGCTTTTTAATCCCGCCCGGGTCCAGAACCAATTGGATTCGCCGGCCTCCGCCAGGTTGCCCATCCGCACGTAGGCTTCCGCGGTCGGCTCGTGCGAGCCGCTCTCCCAGCGCGAAAGCGCCATGGCCGAGTAATTCAACCGCGCGGCAAACTCCGACTGGTTCAGTCCCAACCGCTTGCGCAGCTGCAGGATCTTGCGTACCCATTCGGCTGGCGGGTTCTTGCGGGCGGTCATTCTCCTTGCGTTCCTTAACCGATGAGCGATACCATTCGTGTTAGGGTCGTCATGGTTNNTTGATGCCAAATCTGACCTCCTCCTCCGTTCAAGGAAGTCATGGACCGTGACAATTCTGATGGTATCACGCACTCGATAGAGGCGCTCGCGATTTTTCGCGGCATTTACAAGCGCGTGGCCGTTCAGCTCGATGTGGACCCGTCCTACGTCAGCCGCGTCGCTCGCGGCCAGCGTAGGGCTCCGTTCGTCACCGAAGCGCTGCGTAAGGAAATCCAGCGCGTGCTGGGCAAGGCTGGCCTGCATAATGGAGATGGCCGCAACCAAGACCATGACCATGCTCACGGAACCATGGGTGCGTCGCTCGAAGGGCATTCCAGTAATGGCCGCGCCGCTCACGCTCAACCTCCGGCTGCACACTCCGGAGACTCCGCCTCGCTCAATGGCCATCGCGCTCGCACGCGCATAAAGGAAAGCAAAGGCCGCACTGCGAAGCCGCCAGCGTCCAAGCGCAAATCTTAGAGCGCTGCGCCCAGTTCTTTTTGGTACGATAAATATCGAATGGAGTAGTTGGTTTGCTACTAATCGCGGTCGTGGCGCCATTCCGGGAACCGTCGCGAGGTTCAAAATGCATTCGCTTCCTAAATCTTTTGCGAATCCTGAAGTGTCAGACCAGCCAGACACCATCGGCGCCGGAATTCCTGCGGAGTCGAGTTCATTTGATTCCAGCGACGCCGCGCAACGAACCGCGTCCGCCACGCCCAGCTCCCACAGCGCAGCGCATTCAACCAGCGCCGGCGATTCCCTCGATTTGCTCGACCACTATTTCGAATCCACTTTTCACCGCGCCGGCGTGGGNNGTCAACCCCCTGTTCTGCCAGATTCTCGGCTACAACTCCGACCAACTCTGCCAGATGACGTTCATGCAGATTTCCGAACCCGATTCCGCGGCCCGCGACTGGCCGGCCCTGCAGGAAATGATCCGTGGCTCCCGCGACACCTACACCCGCGAAAAACGTTACATCCGCCAGGATGGTTCGCGCGTCTGGTGCAACGTCAGCGTTTCCCTGCTGCCTGCGCCCGACCCCGTTTGCAGTTGCTTCGTCGTCGCCCTCTATGAGATTTCGGTCCGCAAGCAAGCGCAGGAAGATTTGGCCCGCGCCAACGAACTTCTCAACATTTCGCAAGCCGCCGGCGGCACCGGCAGCTTCGAATGGAATATTCCCGAAAACAAACTCGCTTGGAGCGAAAACCACTCCAAACTTTTTGGCCTGGACCTCGCCAGCTTCGATCACAGCTTTGCTTCCTGGCAAAAACAGCTGGAACCTTCCGATGCCGCCAGGATCGACGCCGAATTAAAGGCGGCCTTCGCCGAAAAACGCGAAGAATGGGTTTCCGAGCATCAGATCGTTCGCGCCGATACCGGCGAAAAACGCTGGCTCACTTCCCGCGCCAAGATTTCCTACAGTCCTCAGGGTCATCCGCTGCGCATGGTCGGCGTCTCCATCGACACCACCGACCGCAAGCACGCCGAGCAGGAAATGCTGCGTAGCCGCGAAGATCTCGAGCGCCACGTTCACCAGCGCACCTCCGAGCTGGTCCAGAAAACTCTCGAAATGGCCGACCAGGCCCGCCTGCTGGATACCGCCAATTCCAGCCTCCGCCAGCTTTCTTCCCGCATCCTGCATCTGCAGGATGAAGAGCGTCGACGCATCGCCAGCCATTTGCATGACACTACCGGCGGCTGGCTCACCGCGCTGGCCATGAACCTCAGCGTGGTGAGCGGCGAAGCTGCCAAGCTCACGCCGCGCACCAAAAACGTGCTGGCCGATAGTCTCGAAATCCTGCGCGACATGTCCAACGACCTGCGCACCGTCTCGCACCTGCTGCATCCGCCGCTGCT